>CAYMQP010000049.1:0-16454 GCA_964392505.1 uncultured Bacteroidales bacterium | reverse complement strand
GTGGTAATGTTCTCACCGGTACTCAGGTTTCGGCCAAAGGATTCCTTGGCTTTTACGATTCCCAGATCACTGTAATACCTGAAGGCGATCATCATGAATTTTTTGGCTGGCTTACCCCGGGTCTTAATAAATTCAGTATTTCTCGATCCTATCTTTCACGGCTTATACCTCGAAAAGAATACCGTATCGATAGTAACATTCATGGTGGAAGGCGGGCCCTGATGATTACAGGTAACTTTGAGAAAGTATTTCCTATGGATATTTATCCAATGCAACTACTGAAAGCTATTATAATTGAAGACATTGATTTGATGGAGAAACTGGGAATTTATGAGGTTGTGGAAGAAGATTTTGCACTTTGCGAATTTATCGATACCTCAAAAACCGATATCCAAGCCATTGTGCGAAAAGGACTTGATTTAATACATAAAGAAATGAACTGAGTAGTATTACACGCTAAATAAACCAAAATGATTTTTTCATGAGAGGGTTACGAAAATTACTCGATAACATTAAACCAAACTTTGAGAAAGGTGGAAAGTTTGAAATCTTTCATTCTTTTTTCGATGCTTTTGAGTCCTTTCTTTTTGTTCCGAATAAAGTAACCCGTTCAGGTTCGCATATTCGCGATGCCATGGATATGAAACGAACAATGATTGTTGTGATGCTGGCTATGACACCCGCAATGCTATTTGGCATGTGGAATATCGGACGCTTTCACTTTATGTCGCTGGGTCAATTGGCAGACAAATCGTTGTTGGATTTATTCTGGTTCGGTTTTCTCCGGGTACTGCCTATTATTATTGTTTCGTATGTTACCGGACTTTCCATAGAAATTATTTTCGCTCAAATCAGAAAACACGATGTTCCCGAAGGTTTTTTTGTCACGGGTATGTTAATTCCTCTGATAATGCCTGTTGATGTTCCCCTTTGGATGGTAGCCGTGTCAACTGCTTTTGCCGTAATCATTGGTGTTGAGGTTTTTGGAGGGGCCGGAATGAATATTCTGAATCCTGCACTTACAGCTCGTGCTTTTTTGTTTTTTGCTTACCCATCGGAAATGTCGGGCGATAAAGTATGGATTTCAGGATTGAAAGAGGGTTTTGGTATTATTGATGGATTTTCAGGTGAAACTGTGATGGGTTATGCTGCTGCCAATAGATTAAGTGAAATGCCGTATTCCCCGTCCGATATGTTCTTCGGATTTATACCGGGTTCAATCGGAGAAACATCCACGCTGGCAATTCTTATCGGGGCTTTTTTTTTAATCTATACAGGTATTGGTAGTTGGAAAATTATTACATCGGTCTTTGCAGGCGGCTTACTAATGGGTCTTCTCCTGAATTTGTTTGCTGTGAATGACTATATGGCGCTTCCGGCATGGCAACATCTCATTATAGGAGGATTTGCTTTTGGAGCGGTATTTATGGCGACCGATCCGGTATCGGCAGCACAAACCGAAAAAGGAAAATGGATATATGGATTTCTTATCGGTGTGCTGGCAATCCTAATTAGGGTGCTGAACCCGGCATATCCCGAAGGTGTTATGCTGGCTATTCTGCTAATGAATGTTTTTGCACCTCTAATCGACCATTATGTGATTGAAGCCAATATTAAACGCCGAATGAAACGAATGGAAACATCGAAAGCATAATACAAATTATCATTGAAATGAAAGGTTTTAGCAATACATATATTTTCATCTTTTCATCGGTAATGGTGATACTTGTTGCAGCATTGCTTTCCTTTATAGCCATGCGATTAAAGCCTTTTCAGGAAATGAATGTCAGGGTATTAACAATGCAAAATATATTGAAATCGGTGCATGTTAAAAGTACAAAAAAGAATGCCGAAGAAATGTTTAACAAATACATAATCGATAGCTATGTTATTGATTCAAAGGCAAACAAATTGAAAGGGAAAGTGGCATTTGATGTAAACCTGAAAAAGGAAGCTGCAAAAATTGATAAGATTAAAAAACTTGAAAACCTTATAAAAGAAAGAAAAGTAAGTCCGTTTAAGACATTACTTTCAGGATTTATAAAATTTAAGACAACTAATGTAAGCGAGGTCAGAAAACAAATTGATCAGATCACGGCAAGCCGATATCTGCCGGTTTATGTTGCTGTTAATAATAGCGATACAGTATATGTATTTCCACTTCGGGGGAAAGGCCTCTGGGGTCCTATTTGGGGATTTATTGCACTGGAAAGCGATATGAATACTGTATACGGGGCTGTATTTGATCATAAATCCGAAACTCCCGGACTGGGGGCCGAGATTAATCAGGATTGGTTTCAGGAAGATTTCCAGGGTAAAAAGATTTTTAAAGATGGAGAATTCCATTCTATCGATGTGGTAAAAGGAGGTGCCGACGATTCGGATTTATACGGGGTGGATGCAATTTCAGGTGGTACAATAACCAGTAAGGGTGTTGAGGCCATGCTCTACGATTGTCTGATTAGCTACAAACCTTTTTTTGAAAAATATAGAAATTGATTGGCTATGAGCAGCGATAAAGAACCTTTATTTTCAACAAAAAATCTGAAATTACTCCGCGATCCGATGGGAGCAAACAATCCCATTACGGTTCAGGTTTTGGGTATTTGCTCTGCATTGGCTGTAACAGTTAAACTAAAGCCTTCCATTGTCATGGCATTTTCAGTTATTGCCGTAACGGCAATTTCAAATGTTGTCATTTCATTATTACGGAATTATATACCACCGCGTATTCGGATCATAGTTCAGCTTACCGTAATTGCTACTTTGGTGATTTTGGTCGACCAGATACTTAAAGCATTTGCCTACGATGTCAGCCGGCAACTTTCGGTTTTTGTCGGATTAATTATTACCAATTGCATAATTATGGGACGCCTGGAAGCATTTGCATTGGGTAATAAACCCTGGCCATCCTTTTTAGATGGAGTTGGAAATGGGGCAGGATACGGCATTATTCTGGTTATTGTTGCCTTTTTCCGTGAATTGTTAGGCTCGGGAACTGTTTATGGTTATCCTATCATGGAGAAACTAGGTTTGTACACTGTTGGATACGAAAACAACGGCTTGATGATATTACCACCGATGGCTCTTATTACTGTCGGGATTATTATATGGGTGCAACGTGGCAGGAATAAAGAATTAATCGAAACTCACTAATCGATATGGAAAATCTGGTAAATATATTTGTCAGGTCAATTTTTATCGATAACATGATTTTCGCATATTTTCTGGGTATGTGTTCATACCTGGCAGTATCGAAAACAGTGAAAACATCGGTAGGATTGGGAATTGCAGTAATTTTTGTACTGGGTATTACCGTACCTGTCGATTACGTTCTTGAAAACTATATTCTCAAAGAGGGCGCATTAGTATGGCTTAGCCCGCAACTAGCCGATGTTGATCTGAGTTTCCTTTCTTTTATTATGTTTATTGCGGTTATTGCTTCCATGGTGCAGCTGGTCGAAATGGTAGTGGAGAAGTTTGTTCCTGCATTGTATTCTTCTCTCGGTATTTTTCTTCCTTTAATTGCAGTGAATTGTGCTATTTTGGGCGGTTCATTGTTTATGCAGGAACGGCAGTATAATTCGATTCTTGAAGCCACTTCTTTCGGACTTGGATCGGGTGTTGGCTGGTTTCTTGCCATTGTAGGAATAGCGGCTATCAGGGAAAAAATACGATATTCCAATGTACCGGCTCCTCTCAGAGGATTAGGCATTACATTTATTATTACAGGCTTAATGGGTATTGCATTTATGAGCTTCATGGGAATTAAATTGTAATAGAAATTTTATTACGTAATGATCGTTTTAACCAGTCAGTTCGGAGTTATTGCCATCAGCATCGGTGTTTTTCTGTTCGTTATTCTCATGCTGGTAGCGGTTTTATTATACGCGCGTAAAAAATTAACACCTCAGGGGGAAGTTCAAATCGATATAAACGAAGGTGAAAAAGTGTTGACAGTCGATCCGGGAAGTACGCTCCTGACAACTCTTTCTAATTCCGATATTTACTTACCATCGGCTTGTGGAGGAGGAGGTACCTGTGCTATGTGTCGTTGCCAGATTTTTGATGGCGGAGGAACAATTCTTCCAACCGAAGTTGGATTTTTTACCCGCAGGGAACAAATGGAAAACTGGCGATTAGGTTGTCAGGTTAAGGTAAGGCAGGATATGAAAATACATGTTCCAAAGGAAGTGCTGGGAATAAAGAAATGGGAATGCGGAGTGATTTCGAATAAAAATGTCGCTACTTTTATTAAAGAATTTGTCGTAAAACTACCTGAGGGCGAGAATTTAAATTTCAAATCGGGAGGCTATATTCAGATAGATGTTCCCAAATTTGAAATGAATTTCAGGGATATCAGCGTGGAGGAAAAATTCCGTGATGAATGGGACAAATACAACATGTGGGAATTGAAATTGAAAAACACCGAGGAAACATTCAGAGCTTATTCCATGGCCAATCATCCTGCTGAAGGAAATATTATAATTTTAAATATCAGGATAGCCACACCACCCTGGGATCGTTCAAAAGGTGCTTTTATGAATGTACCGCCCGGAATTTGTTCATCCTATATTTTTTCCAGAAAACCAGGAGATAAGGTTTCTATCTCGGGCCCTTACGGTGAATTCTTCATCAAGGATACCGATCGTGAAATGGTTTATATCGGAGGAGGTGCCGGTATGGCTCCATTGCGTTCGCATCTTTTTCATCTTTTCCATACCCTGAAAACCGACCGTAAAGTTGCATACTGGTATGGTGCGCGATCGAAACGTGAAATTTTTTATGAGCAGGATTTCAGAAAAATAGAAAAGGCTTTCTCTAATTTTACTTTTAACATAGCACTTTCAGAACCTCAACCCGAAGATAATTGGAAAGGTTATACAGGATTTATTCATCAGGTGCTGTACGATAATTATCTGAAAAATCATGAAGAGCCAGAAGAAATTGAATATTATATGTGTGGACCACCTATGATGAACGATGCGGTTCAGAAAATGCTTTACGACTTAGGTGTCCCGGGAGAAATGATCGATTTTGACGACTTTGGCGGGTGATAATAAAAATATCAGCTCCTGGAATGTAAATGTCGTTAACAGGAAAATCCAATGATTTATGAATATCCAGGTACTAATACCATTCATCGGGTACTTCATATTGGTTATAGTCATTGGTATTTATTCTTCTAAATTTTCTTCAAAAGGCGTTACAGAGTTTTTTCTGGGTGGAAGAAGCATGAACCGTTTTGTGGTCGCTTTATCGGCGGTTGTTTCAGGTCGAAGCGCCTGGTTACTTCTTGGAGTCTCTGGATTGGCCTATGTACAAGGTATATCAGCCATTTGGGCTGTATTGGGATATACAGTTGTAGAGTTTTTACTCTTTCTCTTTTATGCTCCCCGCCTGAGAAAATTTACCGAAGAAAATGATTGCATAACCATTCCTGATTTCTATGCTGCCAGGTTTAACGATACAAGCGGATTTTTACGTATTATCATTGTATGTATATTCCTGATTTTTATGGTAGCTTACGTTTCAGCCCAATTTGCTTCGGGAGGGAAAGCATTTTTTGCTCATTTTAATGTACCACAAAACACAGGATTGCTAATTACCGCTGGCATCGTTTTGCTTTATACATTATTAGGAGGCTTTATGGCTGTAAGCTACACCGATGTGCTACAGGGTATAATGATGATTTTGGCTTTATTAGTGTTACCTGTATTTGGAATTCTTGATATGGGCGGATGGAGTAATATGAAATCCAATGTTATTGTAGAGCAAACTCAATATCTTAATATTACATCCATATCAGGAATTACCATCGTTGGGCTTTTGGGAATTGGACTGGGCTCGCCGGGAAATCCTCACATCCTGGTACGGTATATGTCGATAAAAGATCCGGCACAATTCAAATGGACGGCCATTGTAGGTACGATTTGGAACCTGTTAATGGGTATTGGTGCTGTATTAATCGGGATTGTAGGCCGGGCCTATTTTAATGAAGTTACCATGTTACCGGGTAGCGATCCGGAAAACATTTTTATCACACTGGCCAATAAACTGATGAATCCTTATATCGTAGGATTAATTTTGGCTTCAGTGTTTGCAGCTATAATGTCAACTGCCGATTCACAGCTACTAGTGGCTGCTTCGAGCATAGTACGGGATATATACGAAAAGATAGGTCTTAAAAATAAAAAAATCGATTCCTATAAAATGGCTTTATATAGCAGGCTATCTGTTTTTAGCGTTGTTATTTTAGCCATAATTCTTGGTATTTATTCACAGGATTTAATATTCTGGTTTGTATTGTTTGCCTGGGGTGGCTTAGGAGCTGCTATAGGTCCGACTTCAATATTAGCACTTTTCTGGAAAAAAACTACTAAAGCGGGTGTTATCGCCGGTTTGCTAACAGGAACCATTACTGTATTTATCTGGAAAAGTATTCCTTTTCTCGATGAATATATGTATGAGCTGGTGCCTGGATTTATCCTGTCTTTTTTTGCAACCGTAATGGTAAGTTTAATTGAGAATTCTAAAGCAAAGAAATTATTATTATGATAACTCTCTGAATACTTTTCTAAAATGATAGCCATAAATGCTATAAGTTACAGCCAATGCAAATGATTTTGGTTTATGAAACAGACTCCAAAATAAAAGATGCCAATAATATTTTCTGTTTTTCTTCAGAATGCCGATATAGAAAACAGATTTCAGAAAAGCTATAATTTTATTGAAGGTTATTTTGCTTTGTTCTTTAAACGGCGGGCTATAATGTTTTAAAAATACTCTTACTCTCTCGTAATACGATTTACTGGAATAAATATCATGAATAATTTTCTGGTATCCTTTCATTAATTTTTCTCGATTCATTTTAGGAATAAAATTCATTGAATAATCGGTATTATCGCCCGAGAAGGCATTGATTATTCTGCCTTCACCAAGTAATCGTTGGTATAATTTTGATAACCGGGGAGCATTGAGCAGTCCTACCATGGCTGTTATAATTCCGCTGTGCTGAATAAAATCAATTTGTCGTTGAAAAATACTGGACGGATCGTTATCGAAACCTACAATAAATCCGGCTGTTACTTCCATACCAGACTGTTGAATTAAACGAACACAGTTGATCATGTCGCGTTTATGATTTTGAATTTTATTGCACTCAGTTAAACTGTTTTCCTCCGGTGTCTCAATGCCGACAAATACTTTGGAAAATCCGGCTTTCACCATCAGTTGCATAAGCTCGTTATCATCGGAAAGGTCAATTGAAGCCTCAGTCGTAAAGATAAAAGGATAATTGTTCTGATTCATCCAATGGATAACAGCGGGAAGTAAATCGGTTTTTAATTTCTTTTTATGGCCAATAAAATTATCATCTACAAAAAACACACTTCCTCTCCATCCTGATTGAAGAAGCATATTCAACTCAGCTACCACCTGCGATGATGATTTGGTACGAACTTTTCGCCCATATAAAGCAGTGATATCGCAGAATTCGCAGTCATACGGGCAGCCTCTTGAATATTGAATTCCTGCAGTAGCATATTTTCTAAGTTCTAATAAAGAGTAATCTGGTATTGGTGTAGTAGAAATATCAGCAAACCTATCTGACTTATAAAGTTGCTTAGGATGCCCTGACTGAAGGTCTTCCAAGAATTGAGGCAAGGTTATTTCCGCTTCATTAAGTACAAGGTGATCAATATCAGTAAATAATTCATGTTCTTCAGTAAATAGAGGACCACCGGCAATGATTTTAGTATTTAATTGCTTGCATTGTTGTGTTATTTTTTTTACAGAGACTAATTGAACAGACATAGCACTGATCATTACAAAATCGGCCCAACCTATATCTTTGTCTTTTAACTCAGTAATATTGAGATCAATTAATTTTTTATTCCATTCATCGGGTAATAACGAAGCAACTGTAATTAAACCCAGAGGTATGTTATTTGCTTTTTTTGAAATGAATTTCAAAGCATGTTTAAAGCTCCAGTAAGTATCGGGATATTTAGGATTTACCAATAAAATATTCATAATAGTAAAAAAATTTTCCGCAAAGATATTTTGTGATTATATGGTCGCAGGGAGAACAGGGACTAACTGTACATATTTAGTGGTAAAATAGACTACTTTGTGGCAAATATTAAAAGTTGAATATGGGTGTTATTCGTCCCTCAAAAACTTAAAATTGTTTCTTTTAGTTTTAATAAATATTGACGCGAAACAGGCAGTGACTCGTTATATCCCTTGATGGTGAGCCAGTGACTACTGTAATTCCTATTTAACTTTTCGATATAATGGGTGTTTACAATACATATTCTATGGCAACGAATAAAATTTGAATAGGGTCTTATTTGTTGTTCTATGTTTTTAAGGGTATTTCTAATTAATTTCTTTTTAAAATTATCATCTTCCTTATACACTATTTCCACATAGTTGTCAGCAGATTTAATGAACGCAATATCGGCAATAAGTAAATTTAATTTTTCGGAGTTGTTTTCAGATATGAATTCGATGGATTTGTTCAGGTAATCCTCCTCAAATTTTTCAACTTGCTGTTGTATTAATTTTTTTTCTTTAATGAGTGTTTCGTTTTGTTGCTTTAATTCTCTGACAGCAGTATATAACCATAAAGTTATCGGGGGAACAAGACAAATCAATACAATTTTAAACATAATATAAAAGGACATCCTTACCATTCCTACATAATGAAGGTAAAAGGCAAAGGCTATTGAACATGAAGCGAAGATGATGAATCCACCAAGGTAGGATGGTAAAGTAGGTTCATCGTTGTTTTGAATATTGTTTTGAAATAGATTGTTAAAGACAATCTTTATCAAAACCATGAGCAGAAAGACAATCGCTCCTAAACCGGCAACAAAAACCAGCATGTTATTAAAATCAAACCTTTCGAGTGGGAATGGTTGAAAAAAAAGGACAAATAAAAATACTCCAAAACTTATACCCAGAAAAAGTCCTAAGTTCTCCCTTAATAAGTATATGAATTGATTAAATTTTTTATTCATTCGATTGGTTATGAACATGCTAACTGATTAATAATTTCTGTACCTATCGAGGTTGTATAAATATATTTGTTTGAAATTCAATCACGTTTCTATCAAGATGAGATCATATTAACTATATCAATTTACTTTAAATAGCCCGTATTTTATAATACAGAATATAGTCCTGAATCCATCCTTCCAGTTGATTTTTTTTCCTTCCTGGTATGTTCGACCATAGTAAGATATCCCTACTTCATAGATTCTGATACCAGCAATTCGAGCGATCTTAGCTGTTACTTCAGGTTCAAAGCCGAAACGTTTTTCACGAAGGTATAATCCCTGCAATATTTTTGTTTTAAATAATTTATAACAGGTTTCCATGTCGGTTAAATTAAGGTCGGTAAAAGCATTCGATAACATTGTAAGTATTTTGTTTCCTATTGAATGCCAGAAAAACAATATTCTGTGTGGATTACTACCTACGAATCTTGATCCATATACAACATCAGCTAATCCTGAAATAACAGGCTTTATAAGAGTATTATATTCATTCGGATCATATTCCAAATCTGCATCCTGAATTACAATACAATCACCAGTTGCTTTGCTGATACCTGTATGAATGGCTGCGCCTTTTCCCATGTTAATCTCGTGTTTAATGTATAGGATATCTGAACCTGGATTCGCATTTATGTATTTTTTGATTAAATCATCTGTATCATCATTTGAGCAATCGTTAACGAGAATTATCTCTTTTGCAATATTATCGATCAGACGTACCGAATCGACTTTTGCTAAAATAGATTGTATTGTATGGCTTTCGTTGTATGCAGGGATGATGATAGAAAGTTTCCTGATAATCATGATATGATCAAGTTCTTTATATACAATTGTAATATTTTTAAGTTTATCGTACTAATATTAATATCGTTATTTTCTCAATCGTACCTGTAAATGGATTCTTTGAGCTGATGTACAGATTCAAATAACTGGTTTTGTTAGGATCAGGTATTTTAACATAAAAAGCATAGCTATGATAATAACCGGCAGGATTATAAAGTCTAATCCTGTTCTTTTTCACGAAATCATCCTGTTGTAGCTTGGAATTCAGGAACGCTCCATATTTTCCTTCGATCGGTTTTATAATTGTTTCAATCTTTAGCCAATATTCCCTGGTATTCGAATCAGTAAGTTCTATATTTAGAATTTGTCCTATCGAATCAGGTTTGCTTTGAATTGTCCAAATACTGTCGATTGACATCAGTTGATGTCTGAGGTATTTGTCTTCATTCCTGATCCAGTCGGAGTTATCCATCAAACTAAGATCTAAGGGACTTAGGTGTTTTTTTAAGAAAATCCTTCTATAATATCTGTAATTCATGTCATCATAGTGGAGAATGGTATTATTGTATTGTCTTATTTGGAAAAGGTTTACATAAATTAATAATATACCAACTCCGATTAAAGTTAAACGTCGCCAGAGGTGTTGATTCATTTTCTCAACCAGAGAACCAAGTGATAATGCAAATACGGGATAGCTTTGTACAAGGGCACGTGTGGAATAACTACCTCCATAACGCCAGTTACGCCACGAAATGATAATATATATATTGATCAGACAAAAATAGATAACTGCTTTCCGGAATGGATACTTTTTCATGAAAAACATACCTGAAACAAAAAGAACTGTGACAGGTGTATAAATAAACCAACCTTTTTCACCTCCGAATAGTACGCGTAAATGTGGAGTTAGGAAATCCCAAGCGCTCCCGACATCATAAATAAAAAAACCTGTTATATACTGCCAATATATCAGTTGAGGCAATACACCCAGAAATCCAAATAAGAAAGCAAGTGTTATATGGTTTCTATGTTTTCTGACCTGCTCCCATTTTACCCTTGCATGCTCTTTCGAATGCGTATTCCATAATATAGGTATAAGAATTGAAATGGCTTCTGGAGGGCGACTAATGCTCGCCAACCCAATCAGGAAACCTGTAGCAGCTGCCCAGAAACCAGATGGTTCTCTATGCCATTTTATTGTAGTAAATAATATCAGAACATATATACAAAATAATGGTCCATGACTTTGTGCATTATCAATAGCTATATATTGAATGCAATTAGAGGCCAACATTAACAACAGTAAAGTAATTACGGTTGTTACGTCACCGAAATACAGAAGTAATATATGTCGTAACAGAAAAACACATAACATGCATAGAAAAAGAATTCCAAAACCTAAAGCATATTGATAAGGTGGTGAAAATCCATCCTGTTCATATCCTAGTAATGCGGCCAAAGTATGCCCAATTATGAAGAATGGCAATTCGATGATTGCCACACCTCCCAGATATTTAAACACATAATTTCCATTTTTATACTTACTAAATTGATAGATTGATCCTCCCGACATAGAATATTTCTGATCCATTTCATGAAACCATGCCATTTCTTGGACATCCTGGTAAATAAATAGGGTTGGCAGGTACAAATAATATCCTAAGGCATCCCAGGTAGTAAGTTTAAGAGGATGTGGTGATCTAATATCCGAATAATAAATTCTGTGATATACGAATACCAGGACTATAACACAAGATGCGAGAAAAGATATTTTATTTTTCATACAGGATCATTAATAAAAAAAGCAATTATTTTAATAATTGGATGAATTAATATAGGAAAACCACATGTTAACTGGTAAAACTTAAGTATAAAAATACGAAATACAGCCATTTCTGTTTAACTATACGATTCTAAAATAATTTGCCCCAACCAGATTATACGGAGGACTACACTAATTAAATAATTTAAATAAGTTTTAGATTATAGTATATTATTACAATTGGTGAAAAGCTTTTTTATAATAGGCTTGTATTTTTCGACAATCATTGGCATCGAATCAAGAAAACAATATTTTTACAACGCATGCAACAAAACAGAAGGTTATCTATGGTAGAAGTAATTACAATGTAGCAATTAAATCCTTCTGAATTTATCCTGAAAAAAGTCAACGAAATTTCAGCCAATAAATTAAGATCATTTGTAAGGGCATTATTTTATGAACGAACAGTAGCATCTGAAAAAAGAATTATTTAAAATTCTTGTGTAATGGGTCGAAGAAGTTATCATACGATACGTTGTATTGTAGTTGTTACCTGTAATATTGCTTCAGAACCACCCTCGCCATTGGATAAGAATTATATTATCTCATATTGATGAGATTAAGAGATGCGGGACAATTTGCTGTGAAAACAATGCTGTTGCCAAGGACTTCTTTCTAAAGTATTAATCATGCTATTTTGAAAGCGTGTTACTAAGTATCTTTAATCAGAGAATCATGAATGATTTTGATATTCATGCTGAAAGTACTTATATTGTATATACTTTTCAGCATTTAAATGTCATTGTTTATGAATAAGAAATTTATTACTCCCACAATTGTGATTATAGCCGTGGCTGTTGCTGTATGGTTGTTTGAAGAAAAACTGGAATACAAGAAGATACACGGCGATACCCAGGGTACAACCTATAATATAACTTACGAGTATCCAGTATATAAAAACCTGAAAAAGGCTATTACTAAGGTCCTAAACAATTTTGATAAGTCTCTGTCGACATATATACCCCAATCCCTGATATCGCGAATTAATTATAACGATCCTAGCGTCGAAGCCGATGAAAGATTCATAAAACTATTTAATGTAGCCCACGAGGTTTTTGAAAAGACAAATGGCTCTTTTGATATAACTGTAGCTCCCATTGTAAATGCCTGGGGATTTGGTTTTACACCCGGCACCGATGTCGATAGTGCCATGATCGACAGTCTTTTGCAGTTTGTTGGAATGGATAAAGTTCGCTTGGAAGGCCGTAAAGTTATTAAAAACGATCCGCGGATAATGTTCGATGTTAATGCTATTGCCCAGGGATATTCCGTTGATATAGTTGCCGGATTCCTCGATAAAAAGAAGATTGAAAATTATATGGTCGAAATTGGAGGTGAATTGAAATGTAAGGGAAAAAATCCCAAGGGAGAAGATTGGAAAATCGGTATCGACAGGCCCGAAGAAGGGAATATCACTGCTGGGAGTAATATTCAGGCCGTATTAGCTGTTAAAGAAAAAGCACTGGCTACCTCGGGTAATTACCGTAAATTTTACGAGAAAGATGGCGTTAAATATGCCCATAGTATTAATCCCAAAACAGGTTACCCTGTATTAAGTCGTTTACTTAGTGCTACTGTACTAGCCGATGAATGCATTACTGCCGATGCATTTGCAACAGCGTTTATGGTTATGGGACTGGAAGAAAGCATTCGCTACCTGGAAAATCAAGATGAGCTGGAGGCATACCTTATTTATAGCGACGAAAAAGGAATTTTCCGTGTTTATGCCACACCGGGAATGAAAAACCATATTATTAGAGAAAGACAGTAAAAGAAAAGTTATAGGTCTGGAGTTATAAGAATTGTCTTCAATGTTTAGCGGGAAACATTCATTTCATATCAGAATTTAAATAGTCTATTCTTACGCATCTAAAGGTGATATTGTTTTCATTACTAGTTAACAATTGACAAGTCTCTGAAGGCAGGACAGCCAGTTTGTTAAATAAAAGCTTAATACCGAATCTTTGTCCCGCAATAGTGAGTAAAATAACGGATATTACATGACACTCAAGATTATGGTAACATGTTTTATGATATAATAAATAAGCTGTAGTAAGGTTTAAGAGAACTGGCTGATATCGATTTTTAGTTCCGATGGACGTATTCGAGTTTTTTTACTTTGTTTCATTCTGTTCCATTGTTGTTTTTCATCGCATTTGGTACAAGTAATACCCAGTTTACGCATATGGCGGTTTCGACCCACTTCGGTTTCAGGAAATTTGCCACCTTTTACGAAAAAAATACGGATCCCTAACGCAATAAAGGCAAGGGACACTAAAACAGCTGCCAGAATAAATACTTTCATTATGTAAAATTAGAAAAACATAATAAATTAAATATGAGTGTGCGATTGGCTATAGGAAATTTTCAGGGATGACACACTTAAATAAACCCTTCCGCTTAAACATTATCCAACCTTCTCCTGTTGGAAGCAGAACTTCCCCCATCCATGTATTTACCGGCTCCAACCCTGACTGAACCGGCTTAAACCGCGACCATACCGCATCACTTTGCTGCCGAACCTCTCCAAATCATACCCGAAGCTGACAGATTCGAACCTGAAGCGGATAGATCCGCACTTGAACCGGACATATCCGAACCTGAAGCTGACAGATCCGCACTCGAAGTTAACAGTTCCGGACGCGAAGTGGACAGTTCTGTGCACAAACCTGACAGAGCTTCAGTTGAAGTGGACAGAACGGCTGTTGAAGCGGACAGTTCCGGGCGTGAAGTGGACAGTTCCGGACCAAAAGTTAACAGATCCGGACCCGAAGCGGACATTTCCGAACCCGAAGCGGACAGTTCCGTGCACTAACCTGACAGAGCGGCATCTGAACCAGACAGGACGGCAGGTGAAGTTTCCTGAACGAAGGATAAATATAGCATAGCAGAATATATTACGAGTCTGTTTGCCAAACTGTGTCAACGAAATTATCCCAATTGTTGCATTAGCATTTTAAATCAAGGCTGAATCAAAGTACAAATGCAAAAAAGAGCCATACGTTTGTTTACATTTTAGGTGCTAATGCTTACAATGGGTAATCCCGACCCTGAGAAGGAAATAACTTTCATTTAAATTTCCTTTGCATGCTTCGGGATTATATTAAAATTATTTCTATCAATAAAGAACTAAATTCAATCTAATCTGTTAGTATGCATTGCAGTTTTAAACAGGGTAACCTATTTTTGATTAAAAATCAGGAAAATGCCAAAAGAGCAAGGAGCTTCTATACATTCCCTTTCATTTACCGATTTCAGAAAAGAAGTGCTGAACGATTATTTGCTAGCCCACCAGAGCAGGCAACTCAGTATTTTGGGACGAAAAGAAGTGCTTACCGGTAAGGCAAAATTCGGAATCTTTGGCGATGGGAAAGAAATTGCCCAGCTTGCGCTGGCTAAAACATTCCGTAAAGGCGACTGGCGTTCAGGATATTACCGCGACCAGACCTTTATGCTGGCTACTGGTATGTTTTCGCTACAGGAATTTTTTGCTCAGTTATATGGAGTTACCGATACCAACCTGAATCCTTCCAACGGAGGCCGCTCGTTCAATAATCATTTCTCCACCCGCAATGTCGATAAGGAGGGGGAATGGGTAAATCTGATGAAGCAACCGAATTCATCGTCCGATATTTCTCCGACCGGTGGTCAGATGCCCCGTTTACTGGGTTTGGGTCTGGCTTCAAAATTATTCAGAGAGAATAAAGAGTTGCATCATTATACAAATCTGACAAACAAGGGTGACGAAGTAGCTTTCGGAACAATTGGTGATTCAAGTACTTCTGAGGGTCATTTTTTTGAGATCATGAACGCTGCTGCAGTTAAGCAGATTCCTATTGCTATTGCGGTGTGGGATGATGCTTTTGGTATTTCTGTTGAAAAAAAATATCAGACAGTAAAATCTTCCATATCGGAGGCCCTTAAAGGTTTTGAGAAACACAACGGTACCAATGGCATTCTTATTTTTAAAGGCAAGGGATGGGATTATCCGGGTTTATGCAAGCTTTTTTCCGAGGGAGTGAGTCGTTGTCGAAAAGAACATGTTCCTGTGCTATTTCATATCGATGAAATAACTCAACCGCTGGGCCATTCCACTTCCGGGTCGCACGAGCGGTATAAGTCACCCGAAAGGTTGAAATGGGAAGAGGAAAATGATGGTATCCGGAAAATGCGGGAATGGATACTCGAGCATCAGATTGCTTCAGCAAAAGAACTGGATAGTATTGAAGAGAAGGCTCAGCGCGATGTACAAAAAGCACGCGACGAAGCCTGGAAATTCTTTCAGGAACCAATACAGGCCGAAAGAAAAGAATTATTGGATATTATTGAAAATAAAAGCTGTGTTTGTAAGAAAGACCGGATCGATAAAATATCGATTGTTTCCAACAATTTGAAAGGAATAAAGGCTCCCATACGAAAAGATGTGATTTCGGGTGCCAAAAGAATTCTGCGATATATATGTATCGATTGTCCGGAGCGTGCTGCACTTCAGGAACAGCTGTCCGAATGGCATAATCGACGATATGTTGACAAATTTGAAAAATACAATGCCTTTTTATACCTTGAAAATAAGCAGTCGACACTTAATGTGGAAGGAATAAAACCAGTCTATAGTGAAAATCCGGAAGAGGTTCCGGGGCGTGACATATTACAACAAAACTTCGATAAACTATTTGAAAAATATCCTTTACTTGTAGCTTTTGGCGAGGATGTTGGTAAAATTGGTGGGGTGAACCAGACCTATGCCGGATTACAGGAAAAATACGGAGAGTACAGGATATTTG
>CAYMQP010000048.1:1570-16596 GCA_964392505.1 uncultured Bacteroidales bacterium | reverse complement strand
GCATTACAGACTCCCTAATAATTTCATATGCCGTTTTACCAAAGGGTCTCTTTTTATCTTCCATAGCTGTCATGCCGCCAATAATCAATCCTTTTAAAGCCTTCAATTTTTCTGAAAGACGAAAGTTATTCAGCATACGATCGAGATGGTAGAGCTGCTCCCCTACGTCCTCGATAAAAAGTATATTGTTTTTCGTATTGATTTCGTATGGTGTTGACTGAAGACTATATAGCATGGATAGATTCCCTCCCACAAGCTTGCCCCGACAATTTCCATAACGATTAAGCGGATTGTTTTTTACCCGTATTTCATTTATGCTTCCCTTGAGAATAGAGTTTAGCTTTTGTAAATTCTCCATAAAATAAGGATCATTATAATTAACAGGCATCGAAGCATGTATGGTAGCAATATTACAGGTGCTATTTATCAGGGAATGAAATACGGTTATATCGCTGAAGCCAATAATCCATTTTGGTTTTTTTCGAAAGCCCGAAAAATTTAGTGAATCAATAATCCGGGCTGAGCCATAACCACCTCGCGCGCAGAAGATGGCCTTAATACTTTCATCATCTAAAGTCGATTGAAAATCGGCTAACCGCTGTGCATCCATCCCCGCAAACTGATTGTACTTCTTAAAAACATTATCGCCGATAATAACCTTATAGCCTAAATCTGTTAACGACTTTGCAGTTTTTTCGATGTACGACTTTTCAACAGCACTCGCCGGAGCCACAATGCAAACGGTATCGCCCTCTTTCAGTATTGGTGGAAATTTAATAGACTCCATATCAGTTCAATGGGTAATTATTTCCTAAAATAGTGCTTTTACATATCTTTGCGACACTGCATATAAGTAATTATCGCTCAATTATTGACAATTTACTGAAAAATCGGGATGTGGAAATGCGAAAATATAAACGATACCTGATTACTGCCGCATTGCCCTATGCCAATGGACCTATTCACATAGGACATCTGGCCGGAGTGTATGTTCCTGCCGATATTTACGTTCGTTATTTACGCCTGAAAGGAGAAGATGTAATTTTCATCTGCGGTTCTGATGAACATGGTATTCCCATCACATTAAAAGCTAGGCAAGAAGGTGTAAACCCTAAAGACATTGTAGACCGTTATCATGAAATCAATAAAAAAGCCTTTTCCGATTTTGGGATTTCATTTGATATTTATTCGCGTACTACTAATAATACACATTTCCAAACGGCTTCCGAGTTTTTTAAAACATTGTATAATAAGGGAATATTCATCGAAAAAGTTACACAACAATATTACGACACGGAAGCCAATCAGTTTTTAGCTGACCGTTATATTACCGGTACGTGTCCGCATTGCCATAGCAATTCGGCTTATGGCGATCAGTGCGAAAGTTGCGGAACCTCATTAAGTCCTACTGATTTGATTAATCCCAAATCGAGTCTTTCGGGAAGCACCCCAATTTTAAAAGATACTAAGCATTGGTACCTTCCACTCAACAAATACACCGAATTTCTTGAAAAATGGATTCTTGAGGGACATAAAGAATGGAAAGTGAATGTATATGGGCAGTGTAAATCATGGATTAAAGATATAGGTCTTGAGCCCAGGGCAGTAACTCGCGATCTTGACTGGGGTGTAAAAGTACCGGTTGAAGGAGCCGAAGGAAAAGTATTATATGTCTGGTTTGATGCACCCATTGGTTATATATCCGCAACAAAAGAGCTTACACCTCTCTGGGAAAAATACTGGAAACAAGATGATACACGGTTAATCCATTTTATTGGAAAAGACAATATAGTGTTCCATTGCATTATATTTCCTGTAATGTTAAAAACCGAAGGCAACTTTATACTTCCCGATAATGTTCCAGCTAACGAATTTCTGAATCTCGAAGGTGATAAAATATCCACTTCACGTAGCTGGGCAGTATGGTTACATGAATATCTGGAAGAATTGCCCGGAAAAGAAGATGTGCTCCGATACACACTTTGTGCAAATGCCCCCGAAACCAAAGACAACGATTTTACATGGAAAGATTTTCAGGCCCGCAATAACAATGAACTGGTAGCCATTCTTGGTAATTTTGTAAACCGATCCTTGGTACTTACCAATAAGTTTTATCAGGGTAAAGTACCTATAACAACCCAGCTAACCGATCTTGATAAGAACACATTATCGGAAATTGCTGTAATTAAAAACGCCGTTGAAAACAGTATGGATAATTTTCGTTTACGCGAATCGCTTAAAAATGCCATGGATCTGGCCCGGCTTGGAAATAAATACCTGGCTGACACTGAGCCCTGGAGTCTCCAGAAATCAGATCCTGAGCGAGTAAAAACTATTCTAAATATCTCACTTCAAATCACTGCTAGTCTTGCTACATTAATATCTCCATTTCTACCCAAAACCACAAGCAAGCTCTGTAAATATCTAAATATTAATCCTATCCCATGGAATGATATCGGAAAAGCTAATTTATTAGAACCAGGTCATCAATTGGGAAAAGCCGGATTGCTGTTTGAAAAAATAGATGATAATATCATTGAAAAACAACTCGAAAAACTGAGAAAAACCAAAGAAATAAACACATTAATAACTACACACGTGAAACCACAGAAAAAAGAAATTAGCTATGACGATTTTTCCCGCATGGATATTCGTGTAGGAACCATACTCGAAGCCGAAAAGGTGCCCAAAACACAAAAACTTTTAAAGCTAAAAATCGATACGGGCATCGATAAGCGAACTGTTGTGGCTGGTATTGCCGAACATTTCGGACCTGAATCTGTTATCGGCAAACAAGTGTGCATTTTGTTAAACCTAGAGCCAAGAACTATAAAAAGTATTGAATCGAAAGGAATGATATTAATGGCCGAGGACGAGAATGGTGCGCTTAAATTTGTGTCTCCCTCAGAAAAAATAAATCCAGGAAGCGAGGTAAGTTAATTTATCGCATCTCAAGGAGCCAGACCGACTGATCTAGCTGGATCCGGATTCGTCGTAATTCCTCAATCGCTTGCTTACGGTTGTTATATGAGCCGACAATAACCCGATATTGAGAACCTCCAGAGTCTAAAACTTTTGCAGAGAATCCTTTCCTGACGAGCTGATCCTTTAGAATTTCTGCATTCCGGAAATTTTTAAAGCTACCGGCTACTAAGTAATATATAACTTGCTTACTCGACGATTCAGCCAAGATTTGATTCTTATTTTCCGGCCGAGTAGTTTTTTCAATTGTAAGAGCATTTCTAGCATTAGTTTTCTGATTCAGTGTTTCTTCAATCGATCGTGCAATAGAATCAGCAACCGGATCGGGTGAAGTTCCAAAAACCACCACCTCACTTTCTGAATCCACATCTCTATTTATATTAAACAGGCTTACATCTTCTCCTTGCGAAAACAGTATAATAAACGTTATGGAAATTAAAAGTAAAAGAACGCCAATTGCTACATACCAGCCTGTTAATTTTCTTGTTTCCAAAGTAATAGGTTGCATTTCGGTTTTTACCGATTTTCCTTCCTGTTTAATATCAGGCTCTATTTCAACTATATCCAGTCCAAATGAATCAGCCAGATAATTGGCATCTTCCAGTTCGTTAAATTGTATTTTATTTTCTTTATCTAGTACAAACTCACCAATCCCTTCAAGAATTACTTTCCCATTCTTGCGCATCTGATTATGAAATTCCTGTACGTAATTATCAATATATTCCGATGCCAGTTCATTACTGATTTTCAATGATTTGGCTAAATAGTCTTCGAGTATACCGTTATCTTTGATCCAATTGGGTTGGAAGTGAATTTTTTTATTTGGTGGTATCAGAATTTTCTTATCCTTCCGGTACATAGCATGCCTGTACGAAGTTTCAAATCCGCCTATTCCGCGCAGAATAACACATTCGTTAAGTAATATTAATTCGCGTATAAAGAGTGTAATATCCAATAAAAGATAATTTGGTTTTTTAAAAATAAGACAGCTTGCAAAAATATAAATTATTGATCGTAATTAATTATAAACACAGTTCTGTATAATATTGCAACTGTATTACCGTATTGAAGTTGACCTGAAAAGAATACAACTTATAGGAAGGTTATCCTGAAAATCTTAAATTCGCTGAAAATATTACCTTTTATGCAACAGATTAAGATGGTCGATCTGCATGGACAATATCTTCGAATTAAAAATGATATTGATGCAGCCATACAGGAAGTTATTGATTCCACAGCTTTTATTAAAGGCCCTCAAGTTAAAACATTCACTGCTAACCTAGCGCAATATCTCAATATAAAACATGTAATAGCATGTGCCAATGGTACCGACGCACTTCAGATAGCCCTTATGGCTTTGGATCTTCAACCAGGCGATGAGGTAATTACACCCGATTTTACCTTTATTGCTACTGTGGAAGTCATTTCTTTGTTACATCTGAAACCCATAATCATTGATGTTGATCCTGATACATTTACTATTGATATAAATCAGGTTAAAAAAGCTATTACACCAAAAACCAAAGCAATAATTCCCGTGCATTTGTATGGATTATGCGCCAATATGGGTGAACTTATTTCCATTGCCAAAGAATTTAATATCGCCATTATAGAAGATACAGCCCAGGCACTTGGTGCCACATTTAATAATGGACAACTTATGGGTAAAGCAGGCACACTGGGGACCATTGGTTGCACTTCGTTTTTTCCGTCGAAAAACCTCGGTTGTTATGGCGATGGAGGAGCCATCATGACCAACGATGATAAACTGGCTG
Source organism: uncultured Bacteroidales bacterium (assembly GCA_964392505.1). Classification (GTDB taxonomy): domain Bacteria; phylum Bacteroidota; class Bacteroidia; order Bacteroidales; family UBA10428; genus UBA10428. Next base: position 11,839 of record CAYMQP010000048.1, on the reverse strand, counting down.
AACAATTGTATTGCATAGCAAACCATGGTGCTAAGGTGAAATATTATCATAATGAAATTGGGGTAAATTCAAGACTCGACACTATTCAGGCTGCTATTCTTCAAATAAAATTGAAACATCTTGATGAATATACTGTGGCCCGCCAAAACGCAGCTAAATACTATACACAAAGACTTTCGAATAATAAAAAAATAATTACTCCGGTAATTCCCGAGTATACAAACCATGTTTACCATCAGTATACTATAAAGGTTGATGGTGATCGTGACGCTTTAAAGAATTTCCTGGCTGAAAAAGATATTCCTTCCATGATTTATTACCCGATTCCAATGCATGCTCAAAAAGCCTTTCAGGCTAATGGTAATTTTGCGGTATCGAATATGCTCGCGAAGTGTGTACTCTCGCTTCCCATGCATACTGAACTTACTGAGGAACAACAGGATTATATATGCGATACTATCGATTTATTCTTTAAAAAATAATTATGCCCAACGATTATTTTGTACACCCTACTGCTGTGATCGATGAAGGTTGCCAAATCGGGCCAGGAACCAAAATTTGGCATTTTTCTCACATAATGCCCGACTGCATTATTGGACCCGGTTGCAATATCGGACAGAATGTAGTGGTTTCGCCGGGCGTTGTACTTGGCAAAAATGTAAAAGTGCAAAATAATGTTTCGATATATACTGGAGTTATTTGTGAAGATGATGTATTTCTCGGTCCCTCGATGGTATTTACAAACATAATTAATCCTCGAAGTGCTATTGTGCGACGTGATCAATATATAAAAACATGGGTCAAAAAAGGGGCAACTATTGGTGCTAATGCTACTATTATTTGCGGAAACACCATTGGCGAATATGCTTTAATTGGTGCGGGTGCTGTTGTGACAAAAGATGTTCTTCCTTATGCACTTGTAGTCGGAAATCCTGCCAGGCAAATTAGCTGGGTAAGTGAATACGGACATACGCTTCAATTCGATGCAAATGGTATCGCTGTATGCAAGGAAAGTAAGGAAAAATATCGGTTAGAAAATAATAAGGTCAAAAAAATATGACAATGCAGACAATACTTGTTACAGGTGGAACGGGGTATATAGGCTCACATACAACCGTTGAGTTAATAAACAGCGGTTATAATGTAGTTATTGTTGACAATCTTTCCAATTCACAAATCGAAGTCCTCGACGGAATTCAGGCTATAACAGGAGTACGACCAGCATTTGAGAAATTCGATCTTTGCGAGAGAAAAAAAGTATATAACCTGTTTGAGAAATATCAAATCAATGCAATTATACATTTTGCCGCGCTAAAAGCAGTCGGTGAATCGGTTGAGAAACCATTGGAATATTATCATAACAATTTGGAATCGTTGATAATTCTATTAGAATCGATGAAAAAATTTCATACTTCATCCCTGGTTTTTTCTTCATCGTGTACCGTTTACGGACAGCCTGATGAATTACCCGTTACCGAAAATGCACCTATAAAAAAAGCATTATCACCTTACGGTAATACAAAGCAGATATCAGAGGAAATCATTCAGGATGCTATTTATGTGATTCCCGATATTAAAGCAATTTCACTGCGCTATTTTAATCCCATTGGGGCCCATCCATCGGCTCACATTGGGGAATTGCCCATAGGTATCCCGCTTAATCTCGTTCCTTTTGTGACACAAACTGTTGCCGGTATTCGTAAAAAACTAAGGGTTTTCGGTAACGACTATAATACTCCCGATGGCACACCAATACGCGATTATATTTATGTAGTCGACCTGGCAAAGGCACATGTGATATCGGTAAAACGATTACTGGAAAATAAAAATGAAAAGAATTACGAAATTTTCAATCTTGGAACCGGTAAAGGAAGATCAGTAATGGAAATTATTAATACTTTCGAAAAAGCAACCGGATTAAAAGTAAATTACGAAATTGTGGGACGTAGGGAAGGCGATATTGAAAAGGTTTGGGCCGATACATCATATGCGAATAAAATATTAGGATGGAAAGCCGATACTCCGCTGGAAGATATTTTGCTTTCGGCCTGGAAATGGGAAAAACGAGTTAGGAATATTCCATAATGAATCAGAATTTATGTAAATGAATAAAGCTATAATTATAACGGGTGGTGCCGGATTTATCGGATCACATGTCGTAAGACAATTTGTGAAGAAATATCCTGAATACCTGATACTTAATATCGATAAACTTACTTATGCTGGTAACCTGGAAAACCTTACTGATATTGAAAACTACGCAAATTATAAATTCATTAAGCTGGATATTACTAATCAGCATGCTGTTGAATCTGTTTTTACATCATACGCTATCGAGGGCATAATACATCTTGCCGCTGAATCGCATGTCGATCGATCTATAACCGACCCGATGGAATTCCTTAAAACCAACATTATCGGAACTGTAAATCTGTTAAATGCTTGTCGTAAGTATTGGATAAACAGCCCAGATGAAAAACGGTTTTATCATATATCGACCGATGAAGTATATGGTTCTATTGAAGATGACAGCTATTTCACTGAATCTACTGCTTATGATCCACGAAGCCCTTATTCTGCTTCAAAAGCCAGTAGCGATCATTTTGTAAGAGCATACCATAATACATACAAATTACCTGTGGTAATATCAAACTGTTCGAATAATTATGGCCCTAATCAGTTTCCGGAAAAATTAATCCCCTTATCAATCAATAACATTAAAAAAAATAAACAAATACCTATTTATGGGAAGGGTAAAAATATTCGCGACTGGTTATTTGTCATCGACCATGCTCGGGCAATCGACCTGATTTATCATAAAGGAAAAATTGGGAGTACTTATAACATCGGAGGAAATAACGAATGGAGAAATATTGATCTTATACGATTGCTATGCAAAATAATGGACAGGAAATTAAAAAGACAAGAAAGTACTTCGGCCCAGCTGATCACATTTGTAAAAGACAGAGCAGGTCACGATTTACGTTATGCTATTGATTCCAGTAAATTACAAAAGGAACTGGGATGGAAACCCTCTGTAACATTTGAACAAGGTTTGGAACAAACTGTCGACTGGTACCTTGCCAATGAAACCTGGATTAATAATATTACTACAGGGGAGTACGAAAAATACTACCAAAAACAATATATCGACCGATAACTATACTACTATCATTCTACCGTAACCGATTTAGCCAGATTTCTGGGTTGATCGACATTGCAACCTCTTAGCACAGCAATATAGTATGAAAAAAGCTGAAGTGGCACCACCGAAAGAAGAGCCGCAAATACGTTTTCGGCTTTAGGTATCTCGATAACATGGTCGGCCATATCGCGAATGGTAACATCACCTTCGGTAACAACGGCTATCACGATACCATTTCGCGCTTTCACTTCCTGAATATTGCTTACAATTTTTTCATAAGAAGAATCTTTTGTAGCTACAACAACCACGGGCATCTTGGTATCGATAAGTGCGATGGGGCCATGTTTCATTTCGGCAGCAGGATATCCCTCAGCATGAATATAGGATATTTCCTTAAGTTTAAGGGCTCCTTCAAGTGCAACGGGGAAAAGATAACCACGCCCCAGATATAGTGCATTGTTAGCATCTTTATATTGGGTAGCAAGTTTCTTCAATTTATCGGCTCTGGTTAGTATTGTTTCAATTTTTGCAGGTACCTCAGTAAAATCTTTAATAAGAGCTTTATAACGATCAGCAGCAATAAGTCCTTTTTTCCTTCCTATGAGTATTGCCATCATGGCCAGTACGGTCACCTGGCAAGTAAAGGCTTTTGTTGATGCCACTCCTATCTCAGGTCCTGCATGAGTGTAAACTCCAGCATCTGTTTCACGGGGTATCGAAGAACCAACAACATTACAGATACCGAGAACTAATGCACCATTTTCTTTTGCCATTTTAATTGCAGCCAATGTGTCGGCTGTTTCACCACTCTGACTTATAGCAATTACGATATCCTCTTCATTAATTATCGGATTTCGATATCGGAATTCAGATGCATATTCAACTTCGACCGATATACGAGCCAAATCCTCAAACAGATATTCCCCCACAAGTCCGGCATGCCAGGAAGTACCACATCCAATTATGATAATTCGTTTGGCTTCTATTAGTTTAGGTAGTACCTGATACAATCCTCCCAGATGAAGTTCTTCGTCTTTTGAATGCACTCTTCCGCGAAAGGTATCTTCAATCGACCGGGGTTGCTCAAATATTTCTTTTAGCATGAAATGTTCAAATCCGCCTTTATCAATTTCACCTATATCAAATGTCAATTCCTGAATTGCCGGTGTAGAAATATCTTGGCGTGTAGTTTTCAATACAAGCTGTTCCTTTCTTATAATGGCAACATCGCCATCGTTCAGATATATAACACTTTTTGTATACTCTACAATAGGTGTTGCATCCGAAGCAAGAAAATATTCGTCGTTACCTACTCCAACAACAAGCGGACTACCCTTCCGGGCCGCTATCAATTTATCGGGTTCATCAACACACATAATTACCAAGCCATAGGCTCCTATCACTTTAGATAAGGCCAATCGAACAGCGAGTTCAGCATCCACTTTGCCATTCTCATAAATGTACTCGATAAGATTGGCTAATACTTCGGTATCGGTTTCGCTTTTAAATTCTACACCTCGCTCCTCCAACCTACTTCGTAAACGTGCATAATTCTCAATGATTCCGTTGTGAATAATAATAAATTTACCATGAAATGAAACATGAGGGTGTGCATTAACATCGTTTGGTTCACCATGTGTAGCCCAGCGTGTATGTCCTATCCCTACAGAACCTTTTGTATCTTTTCCGTTAAGATGATTTTCCAGATCTGATACTTTGCCTCTGCATTTGAATATATTGGCATTGTTTCCCAGAATGGCAATACCTGCTGAATCGTAACCACGATATTCAAGTCTTTTTAATCCGTTTATCAGTACAGGCAGTACTTCACGGTCTCCTATATAACCTACTATTCCACACATAGTTACTAAGGAATTTTAGAATAAACAATACGAATATATGGTTTTCGGGAAGATGTACTCCCGTTAAGTACAACCCTACATGGGGTATATTTCAGATGTGTTACAGGTGAGCCCTTAGCCGCAAACAAGTAAAAAGCATCACTTAAGGTGCTATTATCATCACGTAAAAATTCATGAATATGATTTCCTATATTCAATACATACTGGTAATTGTTGACATCGATATATCCACCAAGATGATTTTCGGCGAGTTCATCATCGAGAATAGGGCTATTTGTTTTACTGTCGTATAATCCCAGGCTAAAAGGCGGAGTATATTTTTTTTCGATATCCCTATTAAATCTCAAGGAATCAAAAGGTAGAACAAGCTGTGCACGATTAACCGAAACAGCATTTTCAAGAGTATCACGCATTAAAGATAATGTAGGAAGTTTTACATATACTTTTGTACCTGCAAGTGAATGAATATAGGCCGAGCTATAGCTATTCACGGTATCATTAAGTAATTGTTCCACCTTATTATTAAGGATACTCCGATATAAATTTAAATGTGTCCCACCACCATCAATGCTTGATTCGGGATTACCTAAAGAAAACGTATTGCTGAGAGTATCAAATTTGCTAGAGTCAGAATCCCATTCTACAGTACGCAAAATCATACTAGAATTTAGATGATTAACCAAAATAATGCCGCCTCCTTCTTCTGCCCTGGGTTCGACTGCAAAATAAAATCCTTTGAAATATCCTTTAAACTGATCGTAGTTGGATGGAGTATAAATACCTTCATTGATAAGGGCTGTATCGATAAAGCGTTCGGCAAATTCACGTTTAAGTTTTATTGAATATATTCCTAAAGTATCATCAACTTCATCGTCAGGATCAAGCCTGCCCTGAAATGGAGGACCATCGTTGATTGGTTCCGAACTATACATATGGGGATACATAATATAATCCGATTTGTTATAGGTTGGTATTGGCTCGTATAGTTCATAAACATTAAAGTTAACGTCTGTCGAATCGCCATATGAAGCACTGTATTCCAGTTCTATTATCATATCGAGGATATCAATACTATCTGGATTGAGATCTTCAGTATTATAGCTCACCTGATCATCATAAATTATATCGCAGATAAAATCAGTTTCAATTATTCCTATTACGGTATCATTTACACATCCAAGTGGACTAATGCCTAATGATCGGGTTTCAAGGGCTTCAAGACTAATTGTATACAATTCCACAGGAATTGTTGAATCGATAATTACACTAAGCATGTCATCATCGGGTAATATATCACCGGGATCAAGATTTAAAGGTTTTTCAGTACAATTTATTAAAAGAGAAAATGTAATGAAAGAAATAAGGAATAATGTAAAAAAGTCCTTAAAAATTGAGAATCGATTACTTTGCTCCATCAACTACTTCGCTTAATATTTTATCATAAAAATCGGAATATGCTTCAATATAAGTCTCCTCAGTTTGATATTCCAATACAGGTAAATCGGATTTTAAGATAAAATGTTGTATTTCTCTGTTGATTTTTTCACTGCCTAAAATAAGTGCATCCGAATAATTAATTGCCAACTTAATTAAATTCACGTAGTTAGGAGTTTTAATAATCTCCAGATCTTTTTTATCTAATCCATCCCACTCAAGTTTATGAATTAAACGGTTGTCGAGTGAATCAGGAAACTCATCATCATAAATCGAGGTTACTACCATGGAATCCATAAATAGGGGATCGTCATAATAATATCTTTTAATGTAAAGAGGTATTAAACTGGAAAACCAACCCTGACAATGTATCAAATCAGGTGCCCACTGCAATTTTTTAACAGTTTCTATCACACCTCTGGCAAAGAATACAGTTCGTTCATCATTGTCTTTAAAATACATGCCTTTGTTATCGTGCAAGGTGGCTTTCCGTTGAAAATATTCTTCATTATCAATAAAATAAACTTGCATTCGTGCAGTCTGAATCGAAGCCACTTTAATTATCAAAGGATGGTCTGTATCATCGATAATTAAATTCATTCCTGATAAGCGTATTACTTCGTGCAGCTGGTTTCTGCGCTCGTTAATACATCCAAACCGTGGCATGAACGTGCGTATTTCTTTACCCCTGTCCTGAACACCCTGAGGAAGATTTCGACCTATGATTGATATTTCTGATTCTGGAAGATATGGAGTGATTTCTTGTGAAATAAACAATATTTTTTTGCTTTCCATCTGCTGCTCAATATTTCCGAAACTAGCTGCAAAATTACGAAAAATATTTTCAATAGTTTATGGCAGTGCATTCAGGGTAGCCATATTTTAATTAATCCTGATTTTGAAACAATGTAATAATACATGCACATCATTACGGTTTACATCTTTCTTCCTATGATAAAATATTTAAATTTGCGCGATTTATGTAATGGTTATTTTCAATAAAATAAACAAACTTCAGGCCGCACTTTCTGAATATCGAAACAGAAATTGTAGTATCGGATTTGTACCTACAATGGGTGCTTTGCATGATGGACATTTATCGCTCGTAAAACAGTGCCTTGCTGATAACGATGCAACGGTTGTCAGTATATATGTAAATCCTACTCAATTCAACGACAAAAACGATCTTCGTAATTATCCCCGCAACTTCCAGTATGATATCGGACTATTGAAAGAATTAGGTTGTAATTTGGTTTTTGTACCCGATGATCATGAAATGTATCCTGTAAAAGATACCCGCAAATTCGATTTTGGCCAAATGGGAACCATAATGGAAGGCAAATATCGTCCGGGACATTTTAATGGTGTTGCACAAATTGTTACCAAACTTTTTGATGCTGTAAATCCTCACAAAGCCTATTTTGGTAAAAAAGATTTTCAGCAACTTGCTATTATCAAAAAAATGGTTGAAATGTATCGTTATAATATTGAAATTGTAGCATGCCCAATAGTGCGAGAACCTGACGGGCTTGCTATGAGCTCAAGAAATCTGCTGCTTTCAGCCGAGCAACGTAATGCAGCTCCGTTAATATACAAAACTTTATGTGTAGCAAAAGGTATGCTTTTTCAAAGCAACCTATCGGCTATTAAATCATTTGTAGCAGATACTATTAATGGTAACCCGCTTTTACAACTTGAATACTTCGAAATTATCGATACACATACCCTTAATCCTTTAACCAATTTAAATCCTGAAAGACCCGTAACTGCTTGCATTGCAGTTTATGCTGGCAAAGTGCGACTCATCGATAATATTGATTTAATTTCGTAAATTTGCCATGTTATGCTGATCGAGGTAGTAAAATCGAAGATTCACCAGGTTAAAGTAACTGAAGCTAATCTGCATTATGTTGGTAGTATTACTATCGACGAAAATCTTATGGATGCTGCTAATCTTACTGAATTTGAAAAAGTTCATGTATTGAACAAAAATAATGGTGAACGTTTTGACACTTATGTAATCAAAGGAAAAAGGAATTCGGGAGAGATAATACTTAATGGCCCAGCTGCACGTAAAGTAACCGTTGGTGATATAATAATTATTATTTCATTTGCCAGTATCGACTTTGAAGAGGCCAAAAAATTCAAACCCAATATTATTTTCCCGAATTCCGAAACAAATAGGCTTTAATAAGCACTCATTTTTAGTTCATTCCTCAAACACAAGTTATAGTTTGCTATATTTACTGTTTCTGTAAAAGTAAGTATTAATCATAATATCTATGGATAAGTTAGAACTCATCAGAAATAAAATAATCGACCGTGAATATTTAAGCAGGCAGCTATCGATTTGGCGTTTTCTGGAACAGAAAATAGTATTTACAAATGGTTGTTTCGATATACTTCACCGTGGTCATATCGAATACTTGGCAAAAGCAGCCGATTTAGGTGATATTCTTCTAATTGGTTTAAATTCCGATAGTTCAGTTCGCAACATAAAAGGTTCCGAACGACCTATACAGGATGAAGAGAGCAGAGCCCTTGTACTGGCATCGTTACATGTTATCGATGCAATTATTTTGTTTAACGAAGATACTCCATACGAACTTATTAAGGAGGTTCAACCTGATATATTGGTTAAGGGTGGCGATTATAAAATACAGGATATTGTTGGATATGATATCGTTAAAGCTAAAGGAGGAAAAATAATTACAATCGATTTTGTTGAAGGTTATTCAACAAGAAATATAATCAATAAACTGGCTAAGTAGGTATCACAGTTATCAGAATGACAAAAGTTAAAACAGTATACGTTTGTCGTAATTGCGGAGCCGAATCGCCTAAATGGATAGGTCATTGCCCTTCGTGCCACGAATGGAATACTTATGTTGAAGAAAAAATTATTTCTTCTCGATTCGATACAAATTCCATTTCTATCTCAACTTCGGCAAAACCTTTACCACTGACAGATATTAAACCAAATAAAACTAACCGAATATCTAGTTCTATTAAAGAATTTGATCGACTACTCGGTGGAGGTATTGTTCCCGGCTCTTTGATATTGCTCGGCGGTGAACCCGGAATCGGAAAATCCACATTAGCACTACAAATTGCCCTAGGTTTAGACAACAAAGTATTATATATCTCGGGAGAAGAAAGCTTAGAGCAACTTAGTCTTCGTGCCGAACGCCTTGCTGCAAAAAACCCTGATTGCTTGGTATACAACGAGGTTAATCTTGAAAACATCATCCATCAGGTTGAACAGGTAAAGCCCGGTTTAGTTATAATCGACTCAGTACAAACATTAATTTCAGAATTGATCGATGCCAGTCCTGGAAGCATAACACAAATTAGAGAATGTGCTGCAACGCTTCTAAAGCTATCAAAAACTACACAGATACCTATAATTTTAATTGGCCACATTACCAAAGATGGAATGCTGGCAGGACCAAAATTACTAGAGCATATCGTTGATGCAGTTTTACAGTTCGAAGGCGATCATCAATATATTTATCGTGTATTACGCTCGCTGAAAAACCGCTTTGGTTCTACATCGGAACTGGCTATTTTTGAAATGGAAAGTGACGGACTACATGAAATTATAAATCCTTCCGAAGTTTTTCTTAGTAGAAATAAAAATCCCTTAAGTGGAGTTGCTATTGCATCGACCATTGATGGGACACGTCCGTTTCTTATTGAAGTGCAGGCGTTGGTAAGTTCGGCTGTATACGGAACTCCGCAACGTACAGCCACAGGAATTGACGGACGTAGGCTGAATATGCTCCTGGCAGTATTGGAACGAAAAGCTGGTTTTAATCTTGCATCAAA
>CAYMQP010000048.1:0-1560 GCA_964392505.1 uncultured Bacteroidales bacterium | reverse complement strand
CAAAAGATGTATTCCTGAATATTGCCGGGGGATTAAAAGTTCAGGATCCTGCAATCGATCTGGCAGTTGCCTGTGCAATATTATCATCGGCTTTCGACAAACCTATTGATTCCGATACTTGCCTGGCTGCTGAAGTTAGCCTGACTGGTGAACTTAAATCCGTAATCCGAATAGAGCAGCGGATCGAAGAAGCACTGCGACTAGGTTTTAAGAAGATCATTATTCCCGAATTTCCAAAATCGAAGGAATCCGGTAAATCCTATCAAAATATTCGTTTGTTATCCTTTTCTAAAATAGAACAAGCTGTTAGGGTAATTTTCTCACACACCAAATCCTAAATTCCAAACTTTAACCTATTCGCAACAAGTAGGTTTCTTACCTGCCTTCCATCATGCAGGCACAGAACTTTCAATCGCCATCATTCATAATAATCATCAAAAAAGGTAGGCTTTTCATATTCCTCGTCAATATTCAAATTCTCTTCGTATTTTGAATCGTTACAGTCCAGCGAGATATCAAAACCTTCAGGCTCCACAAAGTCGTCCTGTTGTGTAATACCAAGTGTTGAGTCGGCATATATTTTTAACATAAATTCAGCCCAGATAGGAAGTACAGTATTTGTTCCGGAGCCCATTGCAGTTCGGTCGAAGTGGACCGATCGATCTTCTGCGCCAACCCATCCTCCTCCAACAAGTTTCGGTGTAATACCCATAAACCAGCCATCGGAATTATTATTGGTTGTACCTGTTTTAGCAGCAATACGGGCGGTTAACCGGTATTTGGATCCCCGTAATCGGGCAGCTGTTCCATAATTCGCCACTCCTTCCATTAAATTAAGCATCAGGTAGGCTGTTTTTTCACTGATCGATTCCGATGATTCAGGAAGAAATGTAGCCAGAACATTGCCCAATTTATCTTCGATGCGAGTAACGTACAAAGGTGTAATGTGAATACCCTTATTTGCAAAAGTAGTATAGGCAGCCACCATTTCTTCTACAGACATATCACTGGGTCCGTATATCATGGAAGGTACCGGATCAATATGGCTTTTTATTCCCATTTTATAAGCAATATCAGCAATAGCTTGAGGTTTGAATCTATCGACAAGCCAAGCCGATACATAGTTTTCCGATTTCGCCAGTCCCCACTTTAAAGGCTTATAAGTATTAATATCCTCTTTTTTTGCCGTTGTTCTGGGCGACCAGGTAGTATCGTTAACATAAAATGTGATAGGCGAAACAGGTACTTCGCGACATGGTGAATAACCCTCTTGCATCGCCAGAATATAAAGGAAAGGCTTAAAGGTCGAACCTGACTGACGTTTTCCCTGGGTTACATGATCGTATTTGAAATGCTGAAAATTAATGCCTCCCACATAGGCTTTAACAAAGCCTGTATGAGGTTCCATAGCCATGAAGCCACAATGCAAAAAATGTTTATAGTATAAAATAGAGTCGAGTGGACTCATTACAGTGTCGCGATCGCCTTTCCAACTGAATACAGTCATGTCAACAGGTTTTCGGAATACACGATAAATAGAATCCCATGATACACCTTTAT
>CAYMQP010000047.1:0-16815 GCA_964392505.1 uncultured Bacteroidales bacterium | reverse complement strand
GTGCCTATCACTATCAACAGAACTCCAATAAAAATTCCTGCAAGTGCTATTACTTTTCGCTTCAAATTTTTTTCTCCAAAAAATACTGCCCCAGAAATAAAAGAAATTATCACACTACAACGTCGTATAATAGCAAGCAGGGCTATCAACGATCCTTTCATCGATACAGCATAGAAATATAAAAAATCGGAAACAACCAGTAAAATTCCGATAAGCGGTATAAAAAAGCTCCACGAAAAACTCCCCATATTGTTTCGTTTTGGAAACCAAACAACCGATAAAAGTGGCAACAATACGGGTATCATATAAATATAGTGCCACGCCTGAATGAACATTTGATTGTAATTGCTGAAAAGATATTTATCATAAAGGTTACTGGCAGATCCAAGTAATGTCGCTCCAATAGCTGCATAAATCCATTTATTACGAAAGAAGTTAATTCCTTCTTTTTTACCTGCTAACGAAAAATAAAAAAAGAATCCTAGTACTATAATAATTCCAAGCCACTGAATCAGGGTAAATCGTTCATTATATAGTATCATAGCTACAATAAGTGTCCACATAGGACTTGTTGAACGTATAGGTACTACTATTGTTAATGGTAGCCTTCTAAGTGCATTATAAGCTAAAAACCACGATGATCCCACAAGTATAGATTTAAACAACGTCAGTAAATGCATGTGAATATGGCCTGGGGGAATAAAGATTCGCGAACCTGAATCGATTATTTTAGTATGAGATAAGAACAGGAATGGAACAAAAATTAATGCTCCTGTAGCACTGGCAAGAAAGAGAACAGGAATAACCGGATTAACCTGCAGTACTTTTTTACGGGTTGCATCATATAATCCTAAGAATATGGCGGAGAATACTCCGAAAAAAGCCCACATACTTTTCGAATAAACCGCGAAGATAATGAATGCTGTTTAATTGAATAGTACCCAACAACAAACGGGATGTTCAATAAGAACTTCCCTTAACATAAGAGCTGACCTGAAATCAATCTACCGATAGCTTTTTGACAAGTGTTTATCATTATTATTGATCTGTATGAAATAGATTTCCGGTTCCGCATACAACTATATTATTTCACTAGGGATAAAATTCATATCCAGACTTAAGATTCTTGGATTGTAGTAATTCTAACTTCAGGAAATAAGAAACAAATGGACCCAATTCTTGTATTAATCGGGATAAATTATTTGAAGTATGAATATGCTGTGTTATTAGTCATTCTTTCAAAACAATGAATCGTGTAACAAAGGACTTTTCTGCAGTTATTATCTTCAAGTAATAGATTCCAGACCTCAAATTGAAATGCACCTTGTTATCAACTTCAGTTTGTCTTAAGATAACTGATACAGGGCGTCCGCTGTTGTCAAAGCATTTTACATCATGAATAGGTATCCCGCCAGGCATATCCAGTGTAACTGAATTTGAGCATGGATTAGGATACACATTTAAAACATCTGTTGCAGGATCACGGGACTTCCCATAACACTCTGCTATGCCCAATCCCAAAGAAGTAGCAATCCCTAGTGCATCTGGATTTTTGGCCTGATACCAGCCTTTATTGTATATGAACATTGAAGATGGTCTTGTATACCCTCTGTCCAGAGCATGATAGACGGCAAATGTGTCTGAAACCGTGTTATAGTTTATTTTATACCCAACGAAAAACGACCCGGATTTTTTTAGAATGGAATCAAATGCCACATAATTAACCTTATCTGGCTGAAGGTCCCTAATAAATAATAATTCTGAATAACACTCCTTTTCAGGATACTGAGTACCCTCCCATACTTTTAGTTCAATATTAGCCAAAGGATTCGAAGAATAGGCTTTAGCCACGCTAAGATACACTCCGGTAATTTGTATAATCCCTGATGACTCAAAGCGTTCTGCAAATTGAGTATAACCTGCCGAGTTATGGCCGGATACCCATCCCCAGACCAGGCCTGCATTACTTAGCCCTAACTTGTCATAGGTAAAGAAATTCCATGCAGTATCGCAGTGTTCGGTATTAAACCCGTAAGGATCATATCCGTCTAATACAAGTTGGCCTGTTTGAGCGGAATCGAGCCAATATTTAAGCTGATTAAAAAAGTCAGGGTAGGCATCCCAGGAAATACCAAACTTGGTAAAATAATCATCCAACGGATAACCACAGGTTGATCTCCCGCCTGTCAAAGTACCTATCACCCTGTGTTGATCATTAAACAGCGGGGCGCCGGAAGAACCCAACTCAGTGGTTCCTAACTCCCAATGCGAGACTTTCCAGGTGGAATTCACGTCAAAACCCTCTCCAATATCTTCACTTTTTATCGGATGATATTCTATGGCAATCTGCTTGTAATTTCCAAAAGGATGATGAATACAGAACCCTGTTTGGGAAATGGTATTTCTGGTATCCCAACCGGCATAAAAGGATTGATAAGACAGGGGTGGTTTCTTGTTAAGTTTCATTAATGTAAAATCCACCTGATGATCTGTAGTAGCTAAAATAGTTGCACCGGATAAACTCGGACTTAAGACAATATCATTTTCCTGACAAGCTATAGTTTCATAATTAAACAGAAATATTGCCTCAGCAGCAATTTCGTTTGAAGAAATTAAATGATGAGCACTAAGTACGTAAGGAGTGCCACTGCCGCTAGTGTTTCCTATTAAAGTTCCGGTACCCATACCTCCGTTCGACATTATCTTACATACCGACCGCTTTTCTGTTTGCCAATACCTGCCATTAACACAGTTGATGTCTTCATTACAATCCATTGAAGATTTCAGGTCTTTTACAGCCGAATCATTAAAAATATTAAGATAGTCATGGTATACCTTGGTAATCGTTATTTCACCATAAGATTGCTGAAAATGTGGCAGGTTTAGTTCAATAATAAGCCTGTCACCACGGACGGGTAGTATTGACAATACTTCGGCAGCATTATTATTCCGACTGGTGAACGCCCCGCGAAGATCCTGGTATCCCGGACCATATACATACATCCTAGCTCCTGGGGAAAGTATATAGTGCACTGTGACATAAAGGGAATAAGCATTGTCCGATCGAATGCCCAATCTCCAGACACGTCCACTGGGTGTTTCGGTCCATTGACCTGAATTATCTGGAGTTAAATCTGTATAAATAGGGCAAGCGAATCGAAACTGTTTTGTAAGTCTCTGTGCAGATTCGGCTTTAGTTACACAAAGCGAGCCATCAATAGAAGGCAAATCTTTAAAATATTTAATAGCCGGAAGATTTTCTACTACACTGAATGGAATGGCATTTTCATGAACTTGACCGAATGCCTGACATAACCAGCAATAGTATAGACAGACGGCAATAACATAATACCGATATTTCATCTGTTTATATTATATTTTATTCGTAAGCTTATAAGTTTACTTCGTTCGGTACAATGGACTAAGCCTACCTAAGTAATTTTAAAGGCCAACAAGATGACCCCCCCGAAATATCGGGGTTTATTTCATTTAATGATTCTAAATATTTAAGTAAAGGTATTCAAAGATTTATATAAACAGGCCCCTCTCCAGACTTCCTCGTTGAGACACCCAATTTTAGAAATTAAAATATTTTGTTTTATATGGATTAGCTTTCATTCTAAATTTCTGCTCCAAAATGTATTAATAGAGCGACATAAACTAAAACCCTGATCGGGGCCTTTACCACTTGCTTCGAATTGACCCCGATAAGACGACTCGCAACAGTATCCGGCACCGAGCCAACCACCTCCTCTCTCAACCCGGAGATAGCCGGCATACATATCCATACCTCTATACCACTCCTCGCACCATTCCCTAACATTACCCGACATATCGTAAAGACCTAACTCGTTAGGTTTCTTGCTTCCAACAGGTTTTGTTTGACAATGGTTATTTTCTATCGTAGGCCAGTACCAGGAACCTGTTAAGATTGTATCTCCGGAGTTTCTCCAGTACCATGTTACTTTATCTATATCATTGCTTCCGCTGTAAGTATAATTCCTGCTTTTTTGCCCTCCACCTGCAGCATATTCCCACTCCGCTTCCGTCGGCAATCGGTAACCACTAGCTCCTGCATTGAATGTTACGATCCATTTTATACTATCGATATCACTTTTATTATTCGGGTCTTTTTTATTCTTGTCTATATTGTAATAGGGCTTTAGGCCCTCTTTTATACTCCTTTTATTACAGTACTCAACACAGTCATACCAGCTTACCATTTCTACTGGCAAACTGTCGCCTTTGAATTTTGAGGGAATACTTCCCATTACCTCAACCCACTCTTTTTGAGATACTTCAAATTTACCGATATAAAAATCCGATATTTTGACATTTCTTCCGTAGAGGTTTGATTTTGTGTTTCTAAAGGTCCCGCCTTTGACTAATACAAAGTTTCCAGGCTGTTCTTCCATACAACCGCTGACCCCAATAATCAATACTGTTAAAAGTAAAATTGATAGTTTTTTCATATGCAAACTTTCTTTTCTTCTAATATAATCAGATTTACTTAAGTAAAAAACTGCCCGGTTTTTCACCGGGCAGCCATTTCTATACTTTATGTCTAATATTAATTTTTAAACCGAAAACATTAATAACTAACATTACCGAATCCGATAGATCCGTTGCAGTGCATCCATTCGCTGTTTGAACCTCCGCAGGAGCCATTCTGCCATACGGCAGTGTTATAGCTTTGGTTTTCTGCCTGACGAGTGCTTCCGCATACTCTCAGATAATCTACCTGAACGTCCCTTCCAGAAGCATCATTGTCGAACTGAACCCTGCAGTCGCCTTTGCTGCTCCATAATCTAACACTGTGAGTACTCATACTTGTACCTAAGGTCCATGATCCTACAGTTTTGCTGCCAACTATAAGGTTAACATGTCCTCGACCATCCGTGCTGCGTGCCCTCAGCTCCAATAAGCAACTGCCGCCGCCACCACTACTGCTGCCGCCACTGCTGCTGCCACCACTGCTACTGCCACCACTGCTGCTGCCACCACCGCCGGCATCCCATACTGTTGCATTTATATAACCACTTTTTCCACCCCATGCTTCTAAACCGAATAGCTGGTAATCGTGACTTCCAAATCCCTGACCACCCCTATTTCTCCAATTGTTAATATGGGTACCCATGGAAATTGTTTGGTTTGACCTGGTGGGCGCCCCACCCCAATTATCTTTATACTGCCAGAAAGTCCTTGTGCCTTCAATGGAAGGTGCGTTTACCCTCTGCTGCTTACGAAAAGTGTATGTATGCCCGTTGGCGCTTACTGTATTTACAGTTGATCCACCTGACAATGAACCTTTCTCGCAAACATAGTATTCAATAAGCGGATTTCTGGTCCATCCATAGACACCAACAAAATTATAGCTGCCACTCAGGGAGCCGATATTATAGCCAATATTTCTGGATGATCCGGTACGCCATCCTTTACCACCGACCACATCATTGACATTACTATAGCTAATAGCGAAATTGCCACCTGAGCCAAACGATATGCTTGCTGATCCACCTTCTCGATATAATGACCAGAAATAGCCATTATTTGTGCCTGAACTGTAGGCTTTTAACTGAATATCCGGATTCTCCAGATCTTCCTTTTCACAACTGGAAAACGAAACAATTATCAACAGAATTACTGCTGAAAAACTTAATAATCTTTTCATAATTAAATTGTTTAAGTGATTAATTAGGTTAAGTAATAATTAAGAAATCCCTCTGTTGAGAGAGTTTTATTGTTGTTATTTCGTTATATAACCTCCATTCTTGTTCATTAAATCAATAATAGTATTGCTTGTTAAGGATTTTTTTACAGAAATTGATTTGACTAAGTTTAAATGAGCCTTACAGTCCCCAAACATTCAGCAAATTATCAGTAAAACTCAGCATAGTTTACTCAGTTTTATCCGGGAGGTATTTATTACGATCTATTTCATCTTCAGCCACTCTACTCGGTAAATAAAATACCTAGCTAATAAGCACATATAGCATCTTTCGAGATTTTTAAAAGATAGCATCTTTGTCCTATTTTAAGGAAAGTATTTATGTCTCCTAAATTGTTTTTTCATAATCAAATCTGTTTTAGAGTTAGAAATTTAGTTGAGTGATCAGGTATCATGGAAATTTATACCATGATACCTTTGGGTGTTATGTATAGACAAAGCATTAATAAGTAAATCCGGTTTTATCAGGTGAATGAAACATCGCATCCATTGTAAACATCAGTAAACTAACAGATTACTGTAAAAAGATTTAGAATCCAAGAGTTATGTTCAAATGTACTATATGGTAGATTATTATACTTGGAATTTTGTCTCTTAATCTTGTAAAATTGTATCTATGATTTCAAGTTGGGTTTATGGGATAATGAAATAGATTTATAGGTACCGTTATGGATATATTTATTTACGTCGTATTTTAAAGCCGGAAAAATTTTATAGAGCCAACTGAATATTCCCCTTTCGTTCATAGCCATAGCATATTTAACATATACCGGATCGAGTGATAGATGACGTTCTTCGGTTATGGCACGCAAATAGTAAATTGCATTTAATCCGAGAAGAAGCAATGAATGGTTAATTGCCTGCCATATGCCGGCATTTGATATAAAAGGAACAGAAATAAGCCACCAGGCAATATTTTTGCTTATATAGGCCGGATGTTTCATTAAACGATAGGGGCCGTTTGTTATTATCCCCCGGTTCGTCAGATTAGAAAATCTAACACCAAAAATGACAGTGGCAAGAATATATATAATCAAGAGCAATAAAATAGTAGTTCCCCAAAACTTATATGCAGCAGGATGATTTCCAAGAAGATGACCCCAATAATATCCATCGTCATATTGCAAATACTGGTTGAAAATAAGCGACCAGAAAGGCTGATAACAGGCCAAAGCCGCCATCCAGCCTAGCACAGAGGGTTCGACTGTGCGAATATGTGAATCTAATATTTTTAACGTCAGTAAATACCCTGCACATACATATACCAGATCGATGGCAAAAATAAGATTGTACATATAATCATAGAACTGAAGAAAATTATACCTAGGCTGAGGAATATTATTATGCATCAGATATTGTGTATTCTGGATCAGATACGTAAACATAAGGGCCAGAAAAAAAACTTTTACCAACCAACCCAGAAAATGATTTTTCAGCATAAATCTATCAACATGTTTCCATCTGCCTAAGCAAGCCATTCCGACATGCCAATGACAATCGTATGGATTTTTCATAAACCTGTCGAGAAGAAAAAAATAGGGTATACTGCCAATCAGAATTATTGGTAAAACATATTTGACCAGTCTAAAATAGTTAGTGTAAAATCCTGAATGGTATTCCGGTATCATTAAATAATACAATGCTGCCAGACCTAAAGTAACATATAAACCAAATAATTTTACCAGTACTCTTCGTAGATTTATTGTATTAGCATTGGCAAAACTTATTCCGGATGATATTTTATGATACCGGTTTAAAAAAATCTTTTCAAGAAAAATAACTGTTAATGCTAATGTCGCTATGGAGATTATTGTGCCACGAAAAATTTCTGTTTTATTGATCTTCAGGTAGTGTATGGTTATAAGATACACAGTAAGCCCAACAAGGTTCAGTGCAAATGAAGTACAGGATCGGGGTATTTCCAGTTTTGATCGCAACATAATAGCAATTTTATTCAATCCACGGGATATTGCTCTGATCGGACAACCAGTTTCCTTTCATTATTATAATCGGTTTAAATGTATTAGTAATCCCATGTCATATCAGGTAAATTTGTCTCTATATTTTGGAAATATGTCTTTTAAACTCTTTCGGACTAATCTTATACTGTTCCTTAAATACTTTGCTAAAATAAGCCGGATCGCTAAAACCTGTATCGTATGCAACTTCACTAATGGTTAACGAATTTTTCAACAATAGTTCTTTGGCTTTATTCATCCTTACATTTTTTATAAGATCGTTGATTGATAACTTTGATAGGGCTCTAAGCTTCTTATAAAATACACTTCGACTCATTCCCATATCCCTGATAATATTATTTACATTGAAGCTTGGATCCATATATTTTTTATGTGTAATCTCATAAAGCTTTTTAATAAAAAGTTTATCGAGAGAATTCTCGGGTATTTCGGGATTGATAGATCCGTCGCTTCCTATGAAGTGTTCCTTCATAATCTCCCTTTGTTTTATCAGGTTACGGATTCTCGATTTTAAGAGATTCTCATCGAAAGGTTTATAAATATAATCATCAGCACCAGTTTCGAATCCTATTATGTTATCCTCTGTTGTTGCTTTTGCAGTCAGTAAAATAACAGGAATATGACTTACACGAATATCAGTTTTTATTTTTTTGCATAATTCAAATCCATCGAGTTTAGGCATCACGACATCACTTATTATAATATCAGGCATATAATGAATTGCTTGCTCAAAACCGCTTAACGAACTTGTCGCGGCAAAAGTATAATAATCTTCGCTGAGTATTAGCTTTAAATAATCGCACATTTCTTCGTTATCATCGATAATTAGGATGGTTTTAAGGTTTTCGGTGTTTAGAGTGCCATTAACCAGATCAGGGTTTAATAGCTTTTCCGGTATAATAATTTCAGAGGATAATTTCTCTACCGCGACTTTAGCTTCATAATGTACTTCTTGAACCGGAATTTCAATACTAAACACCGATCCCTGATCAATTTCACTTTTAAGCGATATAGTACCCTCATGTAATTCGATAAATTTTTTAGTCAAGTGCAGTCCGATACCTGTTCCTATAATGCTATCCTCATAACCCTCTGAGGTATAAAAACGATCAAAAATCTTTTTCTGATCTTCAGGGGCTATTCCTTTACCGGTATCGGCAATTTCAATAAGAATACTATGTATCACATCATCCGAAGTTTTTTTTATCTCAAGTTTTACTGTTACCAATCCATCATCAGGTGTATACTTAAGTGCATTAATAAGCAGGTTATCAAGTATTTTTTCCATTTTATCCGCATCGACCTGGATTATTAGCTTTTCGATTTGTGTATTAAAATTCAGCTTGATATTCTTTTGATTTGCATAGTCGAAAAATCCGTTAACACTGTTTTCTACCAGGCATACTATATCACATGCCTTCAGATTAAGATGCATCATATTATTTTCTACCTTCCTGAAATCAAGTATCTGATCGACCAGGTTGCGTAAATGGGAAACATTTCGTCGTATTATTTGGAGTTCACTAAATGCAAGACCTTTATTGATCAAACGTTCCAAAGGACCAGTAATTAATGTAAGTGGCGTTCTTAATTCATGCGATATATTAGTATAGAATTGAAATTTCATTTGGCTAAGTTCTTCATCCTTTTCTTTCTGCAAGTGCTCTAACCATAAACGATTCTTAAGATTTACCGATATCAGGGTATAGCGCCTAAAAAAATACAGTGACAGGAAAATCAATATAACATACACAATTTTTGCTGCTGTGGTTCGCCACCAGGGAGGAAGTACAGTAATTTTAAGACAGGTTGCTTGTTCGTTCCATAATCCATCACTATTTGAAGTCTTTACCAAAAAAACATATTTTCCGGGATCGAGATTTGTATAAGTGGCTATTCGCTGGGTTCCTACATAATTCCAATCTTTCTCAAATCCTTCGAGCATAAAGGCATACTGATTCTTTTCCGGTGCAATATAATTTAGTGCCGAAAATTCAATGCTGAATACTGAATGCCGGTGAGATAAAATAACTTCTTCCGATTCACCAATATGCTTACTTAAAGGTGATTCCTTATCACCGATTTTAACAGGCTTATTAAAAATCAGAAAATCGGTGAATACTACTTCTGACAAGTAGTTGTTATTCGATATACTGTCGGGATGGAACGCATTAAATCCATTATTTCCCCCAGCGTAAATAATATCCCCTTCTCCCTTAAAAATCGAACGACTATTAAATTCATTGCCTTGTAATCCATCGCTCATATCATAGTTTTTGAAAACAGGTTTTGCCGGTATATTCACACCATCAATAAATTTTGATAATCCATTATTGGTAGTTAGCCAGAGGTTGTTATGATCATCTTCACATATAGCTTTTATAGTATTATCGGGTAACCCATCTTTAACAAGATAGTAGCTGAAATTATCCTTTACAGGGTGATATAGATTCAAGCCTGCATTGGTTCCAATCCATATATGATTTTTACTGTCTTCATATATTGCTATTGCGCTGTTATAGCTAATACTGGTCGAATCGGCAGCGTCCTGAGTATAGGTTTTAAATTTTCCGGTTTTCTTATCGAAAACATCAACAGCAGTAGTTGTGGATATCCATAATTTTCCATCGTGTGCTTCCAAAAGTGTGATAACCCAGTTATTTGATATGCTGTTCCGATTCAAATCGACCTGATATCTCTTGAAAGTACCATTAGTATAATTGTATTTGTTGAGACCTCCTCCCATAGTGGCAATCCACAAATCACCCTCGCTATCTTCCATAATCTCGTAAACGCTATTACTGCCGATGCTTGAATCATTATTCTCATTGAAAGTGAAACGTGTAAAGCTTTGATTTTTTTCGTTAAACAAATTTAATCCGCCCTCCCAGGTTCCAATCCACAAATTATTGCGCGAATCTCGGCATATCGACCAAACCGCATCGGAACCCAGTGAATTTGGATCGTTCGGATCAAAAACAAAGTGGGTGTATATATTCTTCTCTTTGTTATAAAGGTTTAAGCCCCCTTCGGTACCAAGCCATAATAACCTTCCTTCTTCGTATATTACATTTACATGATTGTTATTCAAACTGTTTTTCTGATTTGGTATATGCCTGTAATGCTTGAATTTTTGTAACAATGGATTTGAATAATTAATGCCATCACCATATGTACCGACCCACATAGTATTTTGTCGATCTCTGTATAGGACATGAACAGAATTATTTGAAATGCTTGAATTATCTGTTGGATTATTAACCAGATGTTTAAAATTTAATGCAGATTCTTTTGTTTCCTTCAGATTGATAATGTTTAATCCACCGTTTTCAATTCCAATCCACAGGTTATTCTTGGCATCTTCGGTTAATGCCAGAATGGCTCCCTTGCTAATACTACTTTTATTTTTAGGATTGTGCTCTAGATTGATAAACTTTATGCCGTCAGGGTTATCTCCATCGCATTGCATCAGACTAACTCCGTGGGTGTTGGTTCCGACCCAGATGTTTCCATAATTATCTTCATATAGTGTGCGAATTACATTATCACTGATACTTTGTGGATCATTTTCATGACGGCGATAGGGTATATAGGAATAATCATCTGTTTTTAATAACCACAAGCCATCATAGGTCCCTAACCATAAGTTTCCGGATTTATCCTGTAATATTGCATCGACATATATGTTATCAAATATTTGTTCTGCGCTGGTATCGACACTATTGTATAAAAAAAGCCCTCCAGGTGAACCTATTAATAATTTGCCACTATTAAACTCATAAATACAATCAATGTAATTAGGTACAGCGCTGAGCGGAATAAACTCATCCAATTCCCTGTTATAAAGGTTCAATCCTACCTGGGTACCAACCCATAAATTATGCCTGCTATCTTCAAAAATAACATTGATAATATTACCATTGATCCCTTCTGATTTAGCCAAATCGTATTTATATACTTTGAATTGATAGCCGTCGTAACGATTAAGGCCATCGTCAGTTCCGAACCATAAAAAGCCCATGCTGTCCTGATAAATACATTTCACCCAGCTTCGTGACAATCCATCCTCAACTCGAAGATGGTGAAACTTAACTTCAGCATTCTGAGGATAAAGCGAAATTGTTGATGATAAAATTAAACCCAGAAATAAGCAGCGTACAAACATAATCCACTCAGAATTATCAATATAAATCGATTCAAAGTGAAAAATAACAGGTAATTAAGTGTTCTTTGTATACTTTAAAACCATTAATCAGGTTTTAGGTGAATCGTGTAAAGGATCTTAACCCTATAAAAATATATAAATAAAACGTAATATAAAAAGATTACACTCGTCAGATAATAAATACATCAGTTTATTTGAAATATCGGATACAATAAACTTCTACTTAAATAATTTAAACGTATTAAAAAGAAAAACTCCATGCGATAATCGAAATGATTAAAGCACAGAGTTTTAATTAAGATGGTTTTATTTGAATGACATTATTACTTTATTACCTCAGCCGATTTTACCAGTCGGATAAATTCACCCCGGTAACCTTCTTCATCTTTACCTCGTGAATTCTGAGCCAGTTCCAGTACAGAATCGATAGTTGTATTTCCTTTGAATTCTGAGTTCCGAAGGTACATTCCAAATTCAGCAACTGCGGCGGAAAATCTGAAATTATCGGAAGATTCTGATAAGGGCACCGATTTATCGACTACTACTGCTTCGATGAGTTTACTTTTATAACCATCGGGATCCTTATACCTTAACTTAATATTTACCAGTTCGTTACTATTCTTGGCAAAATCGTTTACCGTAGTTGTCTGATATTTAAGATTACTATCATCTTTATCTTTCTCACCGGCCAAAACAATTTCGTAAAGGGCAGTAACGGTATGACCCGATCCCAGTTCGCCGGCATCTATCTTATCGTTATCAAAATCTTCTTCGTTAAGTAAACGATTTTCGTACCCTACAAGCCTATATTCCTTTACTTTTACCGGATTGAATTCGATCTGGATTTTCACATCTTTAGCGATGGTAAATAGCGTACCACCAAATTCATTGACGAATACTTTTTTGGCTTCCTGAATATTATCGATATAGGCATAATTACCATTCCCCTTATCGGCTATAATCTCCATCTTATCATCTTTATAGTTACCCATACCAAAACCCAGAACTGAAATGAAAATACCTTTTTCCCTTTCTACTTCAATAAGCCTTTCCATTTCGGCATTGCTCGATTGTCCTACATTGAAATCACCATCGGTAGCAAGTATTATGCGGTTATTTCCGTTTTCCATGAAATTCTGTTCAGCAACCTGATAAGCCAACTTAAGTCCGGCAGCTCCAGCTGTAGAACCACCTGCCTGTAATCGTTCCAGCGATGCAATAATTTTTTCCTTTTCATTACCCGGTGTCGATTGTAAAACAATTCCCGAAGCACCGGCATAAACCACGATAGCAACCCGGTCTTCCTTCCTTAGTTGTTCAACCAGTAATTTAAAAGCACTTTTTAGCAAAGGAAGCTTATTTACATCACTCATGGAACCCGAAACATCGAGAAGAAAAACCAGATTCGAAGGAGGTAAATTTTCAGTAGAAATGGTTTTCCCCTGCAAACCAATATGCAATAGTCTATTATCCTTATTCCACGGACATTCAGCCAGCTCGTGATTGATTGAGAACGGATGTTCATTGGTTGGTTGCGGATAATCGTATTTGAAATAGTTGATCATTTCTTCGATGCGTACTGCATCGATAGGGGGTTTTTGTCCATAGTTAATGAAGCGCCTTACATTGCTGTACGAAGCTGCATCCACATCGATTGAAAAAGTTGAAAGAGGATTGATGTTAACATCCTTAAACCCATTTTCATGTATCGTTGAATAACCCTCAGTATTGTGTTGCACATAGACCATATCATAGGCAGTTTGAGCACATCTGCGGCTCATGGCTTTTCCTGAGACAACAGGTGCATAGTATGCTGCTTCATCTTTTTCTGTAGCGATAATTTGTAATTCCATTGGCTCAACTTCAACCAGAGAAGGATTCATTTG
Organism: uncultured Bacteroidales bacterium; assembly: GCA_964392505.1. GTDB lineage: Bacteria > Bacteroidota > Bacteroidia > Bacteroidales > UBA10428 > UBA10428. The sequence goes on along the minus strand of CAYMQP010000047.1, from coordinate 3,057 downwards.
AACATTAATGGTTGTGCGGCCTTTAATTTTCACCTCTTTTGTTTCATATCCGACATAAGAGAACTGGAGAACTGAATTCTCCGAACCAAGTGTTATAGAATAAACTCCGTTAATATCGGATACCACACCATTCGATGTACCCTTTTCAACAATGTTTACTCCGGGTAAAGGTTGGCTTGTAGAAGCATCGGTTACAATTCCTGAAATTGTGATTGATGCATTACAATTCGTTACGAGATAAAATAACGATATAAAAACTGCTGTTAACAATGCTAATTTCTTCATGACGATAAAATTTAAGTTTAACATGATTTCGTAATTTCGATTTCTATTAGCAGGATACAATGGGTGAAAAAAATCCATAAAATATGCCTGTGTTTTTTCATATTTTTTTAGTTTCTTTACTATAAGTATCAGAATAACAAGTGCTTGGAACATTTGATAATTTCTCAAAAAAATAGCGGATTTAATGAATTAAGTGATGATCAACTCATTGCCCGGTACCTCTCGGAAAAAGAGCTTGAAATATTAGGAACGCTTTATCAGCGATATATTCACCTGGTATATGGTGTATGTTTGAAATATTTTAAGAATCGTGAAGAAAGTAAGGATGCGGTAATACAAATCTTTGAAAAACTACTTGTTGAAATAGAAAAACATAACATTGTAACTTTTAGAAGCTGGCTATATGTACTTACAAAACATCATTGCATGCGGCAACTACAAAAGGAATCATCAAAAAAGAAAAAACTTCAACAATTTTCTGCGGAACAATTTATGGAATCCACTATTGAATTGTCTCCTTTAGATGAAGAACCTGAAAAAGACAGGAGTGATGCACTAAAAAAATGTATTGAAAAACTTAAAAATGAACAAAGACAATGTATTGAACTCTTCTATTTTCAGGAAAAATGTTACAATGATATATCTAAATTGCTGGATATACCTGTAAATAAAGTAAAGAGCAATATACAGAACGGAAAACGAAATTTGAAGATTTGTCTGGAGAAAGAAAATGGATAACCATAATCAACATAGTAATAACAGCCTGGAGAAATACCTGAAATATTTTCGCAATCTTATTTCAGGGAAAGAACGGCATGCCTTCGAAAAAAATATGATGCAGGATAAATTCGAAGAAGAAGCTTTCGACGGATTGTCGCAACTTAAAGCCGATGAATTTAACAGCGATATAGCCGAATTACAAAAGAAAATCGCAGAAAGGACTCGTTCAAAGAAAATAATTGCCATGCCAATACTCAGATATGCTGCAGCCGCTGTTCTTGTTTTAAGCATTGGTACCCTGGTAATTCTGATACGGCAATCGTCGAAAGATATATCCAAGCTGGCAGAACAACAGGTTGAAGAGGATACATCAACTAGTCAGACAGCACCTCTTGAACGAGAATCAGATACGTTAAAGAAGAATATTGCTTATATACAAAATCTCAAGAAAGAAAGTAAAGAAGAAATAATACAGGAAGCTCCCACTGGAAAATATGAGCCAGCACTGCAAAAACCTGATGTAATTCATGCAGAAGAGGAAAAAACCGTTTTATCCAACGAACTTACGGATAAATATGAAACCGAAGTAGCAGAACCCATTGATGCAGAAGAAAGTGTCCAGTATGAGATTGCAACTTTTTATAAAGATGAAATGGCAAAATTGGCAACAGAAAGAAATTTACAGGCAAAAAAATCGAGGGCTGCATCATCGGCTTATACACCTCCTGCTCAAACTACCGTGACAGGACAAGTACTTTCGGCAGCGGACGAAGCTCCTCTAGCAGGTGTCGACATTCAGGTAAAAGGAACCCCGGTTGGAACAATTTCCGATGCCGATGGCAACTTCCGGATTGAAATACCCGAAGCCGATACACCTGTTTTACGGTTTGCATCGGCAGGCTTTATGACTGAAGAGCATGTGGTGAGCGGTGTAAACAATATTACCGTTGCATTAAATGAAGAACAGGGTGCTTATGACGAGGTTGCCGTTGTTGAATACGCACCAGAAGGAAAAACAGAACGTGCAGAAGCTGTTGCCGGTGTTCAGAGTAAAGATGAAAAAATGGTTTCAACAATCAGTGTGCCTCCAAAACCGATTATTGGTATAACCGCTTTTAAAAAATATATACGGGAAAGCACGAACTATAATAAGTTGCCTGAATTTAACAAACCCGTAACCGTTAAACTGAATTTCGTTGTAGATCAAAATGGAATTATCGATGATATTGTGGTCCTGCAGGAAGCAGATAAGGATTTTAATGAAGAAGCTATCAGGCTTTTAAAGGAAGGACCTGCTTGGACACCAGGCACTGAAAATGGAATTCTTATCAAAGAAAAAGTTACACTAAAAATAAAGTTTGAGCCTCAGGATTAGTGACAGGTTTGGTACTAGTTCTATGACCTTCAATTTTGGGTTTATCAGGTTTTGATTCGCATCTGGTGGCGTTGCGATTGGTTTTGAGACTTTTACTCCTGATTCCGGCGTGTGTCAGGCCGGTATTATATCTGAAGAAAAGCCAGATTGACTTCGTCGAGCTGTATAATACAGTTTCCGTGTCAAGCACGGAATGTTATTTAAATTAGCTATGAATCCAGGTAAGTTTTCGGATATTCATTGGATTTAAACAACTTCTCCGGCCGGTAATAATTAACGCAGGGGCCGGTTTATCCCGGCCGGGGAAGCTCGAAGATCGAAGCCTCTTTTATGCGTCATTGCTGTAGATGTCAAGTATATTTTGATTGTTAGCTATTATTAACTTTGAAACTAATTAAACAGATACCAATATTTATTGTACTCCCGGCATTATAATGTTAATGATAATATCTAACGCAAATTGCATCATATAATCTGCACCACCATCTTGGTTCGCATTCATGAAATCTATTGTTGTGATTACTATGAGGTCTTTGGACGGAACAATGTAAATGTATTGCCCTCCCCAACCCCAAGCAAGATATCCTTCAATATTATTATCATTGAAATAATACCAGAGATAGCCATAGGTATAATTTCTTAGTGCACCATAATCCCATCTCCAGGTGAAAAATGGA
>CAYMQP010000046.1:6861-16923 GCA_964392505.1 uncultured Bacteroidales bacterium | reverse complement strand
TTGTTCCCATTTTAATACGTGAGTTTTAGTCAACGTATTTCAGGCACTGACATTTCGATAATAGCCAAGTACTTAGGGATCACTACCCAGCACCAACAAACCAGGTTTTATTTCACCTGCATTCCACACTTGTGTATAAGATCCCCGTGAGAAAATATTATCAACCAAGGTGGTGATCCTTTCTCCTACAGCATTGTATATGTTAATTTTTACCTGCTGTGTGCGCTCTATGTAAAATGGAATTAGAGTGAATTCCCTAAATGGATCCAAATGATTGTGTAATAATTGAATATAGTATTTTTCCTCATTTAGAGTTGTTATAGTGCTTGAATCATTACTAATCTTATATACAATATTTCCAGATGTAACAAAGAGCGTTTGCATATCGTCCCCACCCCAGGCACAATTAGTCGTTTGTCCGGGCACAGGTATTGTATCGATCGGTATTCCATCATGGGTTAAAATCCAGATTCCTATAGGTCCCGTAACATAGAGAAATCCTTCAGGGTCGACCTTCATTCCGTCGGTTCCTCCGCCAGTAAGTTCTAAAAATGCTAATTCCTGCTTATTGGTAACTATTGTATCATCAACTATATCCCACACATATACCTTGCGCGATTCCGTATCGGTAACGTAGAGCTTTGTTTCATCGGGAGAAAATGCAATTCCATTCGGTCGATATAATGTACTATCCAGTAATTGAACCTCTCCTTGAGGACTTAGCCTGTATATACCATTAAAACCCGTTTCACTGCTATCTGATAATCCGTATGGCGGATCGGTAAAAAAGACCGAACCATCGGAATGCAAAGCCAAATCGTTTGGACTATTAAATCGCATGCCATTGTAATGTGTAGCAATGGGTACAATGTTTTCATCTTCTTCCAGCCGGACAACCTGCCGGGGTCCGTGCTGGGCAAGCAACAAATAACCATTCTCATCAAAGGCAAGACCATTCGAATTACCTGAAGGTTCCAGATATATCGATGTCCCTGATTCTTCGTTCCATAAATAAACACGGTTGGCTGGAATATCGCTGAATAGTAGTCCTACACCTTCCATCCATAAAGGTCCTTCGACAAACTGAAATCCGTCGGCAATTTTTTCAACTTTTGGATTGGTAAGAATCTGGGCTTTAGTAACTATCGATAAGCAAATAAAAAGTGCCTGGATTGAAATAAGACATTGGATTTTCATCATCAAGAGTGTTTCATTCGGAATACTGATTCATTCCTCCCTCCAAAATTGTTAAATAATGCAGAAAAAAGCCAGTAAGATTAGAATATTATATAATTGAACAACCTTTTGTTTATTCATTTGTTACTGAACTATAAACAAAACTATTGTGATGAAAACTACAGTTACTATGCTTGGATTAATGATAATGACACTTACTGCAATGGGTCAGGCAAAAACGATATACAATTTTAAGGTTAAAACCCTTTATGGAGAGGATTTCGACCTTGCGCAATTAAAAGGAAAAAAAGTACTTATTGTGAATACCGCTTCGAAATGTGGTTTTACACCTCAGTATGCAGAACTTCAGAAGCTTTACGAAACTTATGGAGGCGACAATTTTACGATTATCGGCTTTCCGGCCAACAATTTTCTTAACCAGGAACCCGGAACCAATGAAGAAATAGCCACTTTTTGTAAAGTAAATTATGGGGTTACCTTTCCAATGATGGAAAAAATTTCCGTTAAGGGTAAAAATATTCATCCCTTGTATAGCTACCTGACTCAAAAATCGGAAAATGGCATTTTAAATGCACCGGTATCATGGAATTTTCAGAAATTTATGATCGATGAAACCGGCCACGTAGTAGGCTATACCAAACCGGCAACAAAGCCTCTTTCCGATGAAATTGTAAATTGGATAACTGAAAAGTAAATATTAAGCTTTTGTAATGTTGAATTACCAGAGAAAATTAATTTTCCCCGACGTTATGTTGTTTCCATAAAGTATTTGAAAAATATTTAAACCATTGGATAGCTGAAACTCAATATTCTCGCAAAACAACATTTCAGATTTATTTCTTTTCAGTTTCATAATTTCTTTCCCCTGCAGATCGAGCATGGTCATAGTTAATTTTCCATAATATGCATTGTAAAACTCAACTGAAAAGTTATTTGTGGAAGGATTATGAAAGATTTTCAGTCTTGCTTCTTTACATTCTGCCGAGCTACCCAAATCATTGATTGGAATATCAGAAATAAGTTTCAGAGTACCAAAATCGTCGGCATTCATCCAGTGATTGTTATAGGCTTCCTTGGTTATGGCAACTGATCCAACGAAATTATCCCTTTCCGTCATAGTGGGATCAACTTCAGGTTCATCGTCATCGTTTATGGCCAGCGATAATCCCATTATCTTACCAGGTACCAATGCTACTCTTGAATTCTCAGCATTCTCGGGTGAATAGGTATCATCGTAAACAATAAGGGAAAACTCCCAGGTTGAGACATTTCCTTTCCTCCGCAAAATAAAATTCGGAAAATGATTGGTATAATCGGCTGTCTTCCAGTCTGTACCTGCAATATCTTCTACAATAAAATCCTGACTTGTATTCCCTGATTCGGGAAAGGCAGTAAAAATATGATAGGCAAAAGCATTTTCGGCATTTGCGCCAGGAAATTCAGTGTCGCTGCCACCCCCATCCAGAACATGAAATCCGCCCGATTTATTTTCATCGATGAACACTTCGAACATATCAAAATTATAAATAGCAGCCGTTTCGCCGGGAATATAGGCATCTGATAATACATCATCATTCTGCTCAAATAAAAAATATAACAGATTCGTGGCTGCTGACCAGACTACTTTAAATCGACCATACAGATCGTTTGAATCGATAGTTGTTCCCCAGGGAATCCATACATGATCAACCGCCTGCCAGTTAGTTTCGGACCAGCAGGCATCATCACCTATACCATCAAATACGGGAGGCGTTTCAATGTTTTGTGCATAAACCGTATCTTTCTGTGTTTTAATTTCAATAGGAGAAGTTGCCATAGCATTGCCGAAAATCAATAATTGAAAAACAGGTAAAACAAACGTAAGAGCGCTTTTAAATAAATGGTTATTATTCATCAGTGAAATGATTTTACAATTTTGTACAAAGTATGGTTTTTTTTAATTGTAATTGATGTAATTGTTGCTTTAATAGCTGTAGGATGTAAAAAAATATTGTTGCTAACAACTTATTTTATTGGATTACAAACTATGAATGTACATGTTTGTAAACAGCTGTTAACAGCTTTTGCGATTTTAGTGGTTTTGGTATATAATCGACAAAATTATGACGTAATATTTCTTCTTTGTTCTGATGCTGAGCATAGGCTGTTACGGCGATCACCGGTATGGTACTGTCGTATTCTTTTATTAATTCCGAAGCACGAATGCCATTCATAACCGGCATCTTTATATCCATAAGTACAAGACAATTATTCTTTAATGCCGGATCTTTCACCATTTCTACCGCCTCTTTGCCGTTTTTTGCCCATAGGATGTGAGCTTTGGTTTTACTTAATATTTTTTCTATTAATATAAAATTGGCTGGTTCGTCCTCTGCTACCAGAATTGTCTTATTCTCCAGTGTTGGAGCAACTTTTTTAAAAGATTCGTTACTTTCAAGAGTTTTTTCCTTAACCTCAGACATATCCGGATTGTCTGAAAAAGTAAAGAAAAAAGTTGTCCCCTCGCCCACTATCGATTTGAGCCATATTTTCCCTCCCATTAATTCAACTAATTTATTGCTTATCGAAAGACCTATTCCGGCTCCACGATATAACTGGTTAACTCCTTTATCGATCTTATGAAAATAATTGAAGATATTCTCGTATTCCGACTCAACGATTCCTATCCCTGTATCTTTTACGAAAAAAGTAATGTTTCCTTTTTCTTCATTATAACCAAATTCGATTTGTCCTTTTTCGGTATATTTATAAGCGTTGTTTATCAGATTCACAAAAACCTGCCGGAAACGCGTTGAATCATTATTTATGTATAGCTCTTTCTTGCTGCGCTTGTTTTTAAAAGTAATCTCCAGACTCTTTGCATTATTCAGTTGAAAATAACTTTCAAGTTCCTTAAGTATTTTCTTTACACTGAACCGTATGTTATTGAGCTGCAATTGATTTGCTTCTATTAATGAGATCTCCAGTATGTCATTTATAAGCACCATAAGCGTTTCACAATTGTTCTGGATGATGTCCAGGCACTCTTTACGCTCTTCGTCATTAACATCATCATTATTTATCAGGCTGGCAAATCCAACAATGGCATTCATTGGTGTGCGGATTTCATGACTCATATTAGCCAGAAATGCCGACTTTAACTTATCAGCCTCTTCAGCATGTTGCAGGGCTGCCTTCATCACTTGAGTTCGTTGTTCAACTATTTTTTCAAGGTTGGTTCTGTGTTTTGAAAGCTCTTCATTTTGAATGGAAATTTCTTCCTGTTTTTCCAGTAGCAAAGAATTAAGGTCGGTTAATTCCGTGGTACGTTCACTTACTTTTTCTTCGAGTATTTTCTTTTGTTTTGTTAATATTTTTACCCGTAACTTGTAAATGACATAGACTAATGCTATTATCAGTATAATCACAGCAATTTTGAACAGAACCGTGTTCCACCAAGGTGGACGGATCATTATACTTAGGGTTTTTACATCCTTACTCCAAACATCATCGTTATTGCTACCCCTTACCTTAAAATAATAATGCCCTGGATCGATATTGGTATAGGTAGCTTCGTTCCGGTTACCTACATTATGCCATTTCGATTCATAACCTTCAAGAATATATGAGTACTCATTCTTTTGGCTGTTTAAATAATTCAATGCTGCAAATTCAATAATAAAATCAGATTGATCGTATGATAAAACAATTCGGGAAAGGAAGTTAATATTCTTAGTTAGCTTCAAATTATCAACTTCACTATCGGACATGTTTAATAACCGGAAGTCGGTAATTACAACTTCCGGGGGTATTGGATTATTAAAAATACTATCAGGATGAAACCAGGTATATCCCTTTGTACCTCCAAAATACAGATTTCCATTTTCATCGGTATATGTCGATCGCCTCACAAATTCATTACCCTGAAGTCCGTCGGCAACCATATAATTATGAAAAACACTAAACCGGGGTTGTTTTTTTCCTAATTCAACCTTTGAAAGTCCGTTATTTGTACTCAACCATAAATTTCCATTATCATCCTCATTTACTGCCATTATGCTATTACTTGGCAATCCGTGTTTTGTGTTAAAATGTTTGAATGAACGTGTATTCCTGTTAAATAAATTTAATCCCACTGAAGTAGCAATCCACAGATTCTTATGACTATCTTCAAAAATATCTATAACATTACCACTACTTAATGAGGTAGAATCGTTTTCATTGTGTATGTAATGATTTAAGGTCTCAGTATTATAATCGAAAACATCTAAAGCATGATAAACTGAAATGAATAATTCTCCTAAGGATGTTTCACAGATATCATTTACAGCATTATGGTATATACTTTTCGGATTATCAGACTCAGGCTTATAACATTTAAATTTCCCAGTAGCATAATCATATCGGTTTAAACCTCCGCCATTCGTTCCTACCCATAAAAATCCCCGGTTATCTTCAAAAAGCGCAAAAATATTATTACTGCTTATCGAAGCGTAATTCTTTTCATCGACCATGAAACGTGTGAAGTTTTGTTGCTGATAGCTATAGCGGTTTAATCCTCCAGCCCAGGTTCCTATCCAGAGATTTCCGCGTGAATCTTTGAGCATACAAATAATTCCGTTAGCTCCTATTGAGTATGGATCAAATTCGTTGTGCAGAAATGTTTTAAATTTGCCGGTTCTTCTATCTAACCGGCAAAGTCCTTCTTCCGTTCCAACCCACAAATAATGATCGTCCTCCAGAAAACAATTGACAACATTATTATGTAAAGAATTCTCATCGCCGGGAACATGTTTTACTATATTGAATTTTTTTTGCATGGGATTGTAATAATCTATTCCTCCGGCAAATGTTCCTATCCAGATACCTCCATCGCGATCTTCCATTATGGATGAGATAGTATTGTCGCTCAGACTGTTTATATCGTCAGAAGTGTTTTTGATATTATAAATCGGTATTGTATTGAGATCGCCGATACTATTTAGATCAATCAGTGAAATACCCATGCCCATACTGTTTCCTATCCAGAGTGTGGAATTACGATCAATTAGTAGGGCATTATTTCTCGAATCAGTAACATGAATAAATGTTGCCTTCAACGGATTATTATCTTCATAAAGCATCAGATCCACACCGGCATCGCCAAGGCCAATCCAAATTCTGTTATTACGATCCTGGACTAAGCTGATTATATCATTTCCAGAGAGTGAATTCCTGCTCTCATCGGCATAATATCGATGAAAGGTTTCATTCTCCCTATCAAAAAGATTTAATCCGTGTTGCGTAGCTATCCAAAAATTATTGTCCTGATCTTCCAAACACATATGAACCTGATCGAAACTCAGGGAATTTGCATTACCGGGAATATTGCGGTAGTTATGCCATACGCTATCGGTTGCATTATAACAAAATATACCCGAATATGTCGAAAACCATGTGATTTTATTGTGATCCTTTAATACATGAGTTACCCTAACCTTATTAAGGTATGGGAACTGGTTGAAACTATTATTTACAAGATTAAATATGCTCACACCTTGTTCGGTACATATCCAGAGCTCATTATTGGATCGTTTGGCGATATATGTAACTGCTCCGTGAATAAGACTATTCTTATCATAAGGATCGGCTTTAAATGCTTTAATGGCATTGCCATCGTAACGGTTTAAACCATCGCTGGTGGCAAACCAGATAAAGCCCGTTTTATCCTGATATATACATCTTACCCAGCTCGATGATAAGCCATCTTCAGTTGTGATATGGTTAAAGCGTAACAGTTTGGTTTGTGAATAACTTCCAATAATATTAAGTATTACTAAGAGTAAAGCTACGAAAATGCGCATGTTACTTAAGGTGTTCAACAATAAATATATGAATTATTGACCGATTGCAAATAATAATTTAATTCAGATTCTTAACATATTTACAACAGTACCCGATAATTATCATAAAAGCAAATTCGGAATATATAATAAATAAAGTACTGTAAAATTAGTAATAATAGAGTCTTTGATATTTCTTATTACCATATGAATTCTAAAGATGTGTTATATTTCGAAAAAAATAGATATTAGATCTTGATTTTGATTCTACCTTATCACAAACTTCTATTCAGTAAATACTGAAAAATGGAGAAACAGACCTCTTTGGATATTTCTTGTGTTGCTAGCTCAACGTCGCACCAAACAGTTGAATTTGATGCTTGGAACTATAAAATATGAATACCGGAATAAAGGTGTTAATAGTATGCTGGGTATCAGTCTCCTTCAAGAATCCTAAAAAGCAGGCATAAAAGTAATTGAAAGTCATCTTGAGCTGGAAACCAACACCCACATGTGTGCAGAATTTAAAAAGATGGGAGGTACGGTGTATAAACGATTCAGAATTTTCTAGAAGGAATTATAATACTGTAAGGAATCTATAAATCGCTACCTTTGTTATTTACTATGAATAAGATGAAAATTGTACTTATAACGGGAGCAACTTCTGGTATTGGTAGATCGACAGCATTTTTGCTTGCAGATAATGGTTACAAACTAATACTTTGCGGTAGAAGAAAGAATAGACTCCAAACGATTGAATCAGAAATTAAATCCAAAACCAATGTGCATACTTGCTGCTTCGATATTCGCAACAGAAAAGAGGTTGAAAATGTGTTGGGGAACTTGCCAAATGACTGGAAGAGTGTCGATATCCTCATTAATAATGCCGGTAATGCACATGGATTGGCTCCCGTTCATGAGGGTAATATCGACGACTGGGATGCAATGATAGATATTAATGTGAAGGGGTTGTTATATGCTTCGAGAATTATTATTCCTGGCATGGTTAAAAGGAAAAGCGGTCATATTATTAATATTGGTTCTATTGCTGGAAAAGAAGTATACCCATCGGGAAATGTGTATTGTGCTTCAAAATATGCTGTCGACGCAATTACACAGGGTATGCGAATCGATTTAAATGAGCATAATATCAAGGTGACGGCTATTAATCCCGGACTAGTCGATACTGAATTTTCTCTTGTGCGTTTTAAAGGTGATGAGCAGCAGGCCCGGAATGTATATAAAGGAATGAAACCTTTAACACCGGAAGATATTGCCGAAATAATACTCTTTACTATCACTCGTCCGGATCATGTAAATCTTGCCGATTTACTTGTATTGCCTACTGCTCAAGCCAGCGCTTCACGAATTTTCCGAACAGAAGATCAACAATAAACCAAAAATACTGTCTCTATTATGAACTATCGAATATTAGGTAATACAGGATTCAACATATCGGAAATTAGTCTTGGAACATGGCAGGTTGGAGGAAAATGGGGTAACGAATTTAGCTATGAAAATGCCGATAGTATATTAAATAAAGCTGTCGATGCGGGCATTAATTTTATCGATACTGCCGATGTATACAACGAAGGTAAAAGCGAGCAGGCTATCGGAAGGTTGCTTCGTTCACGTTCGGAAAGAATTTACGTTGCTACAAAATGTGGTCGAAGGCTGGATCCACATACTAACGAGGCCTACCAACCTGATGTTCTCCGAAAATTTGTCGAACATAGCCTGAAACGGATGCAGCTCGATACACTCGATCTCATTCAACTGCACTGCCCGCCTACCCAGGTTTATTATCGCCCCGAAATATTTGAGTTGTTTGACAGATTAAAGGATGAAGGTAAAATATTGAATTTGGGAGTGAGTGTTGAAAAAGTGGAAGAAGGATTGAAAGCCATTGAATATTCGAATGTAACCACGGTGCAAATAATTTTTAACATTTTCCGTCACCGTCCATTCGAACTATTTTTTAAAGAAGCATCAAAACGAAATGTTGGTATTATTGTGAGAGTCCCTCTAGCAAGCGGATTACTCACCGGGACCTATTCCAAAACAACCACTTTTAGTTCAGGCGATCACCGGAATTTTAATCGAAATGGTGCCGCCTTCGATAAAGGTGAAACTTTTTCAGGTATCGATTATGAAACAGGATTGGAAGCAGTAGACGAACTCAAAAAAGTATTTCCGCAGCAACAGAATCTTGCACTTATTGCCCTTCGATGGATATTAATGTTCAGGGAAGTCAGCTGTGTCATACCGGGTGCATCAAAACCTGAGCAACTCCTTATTAACCTTAAAGCACTGGATTTACAACCGCTATCCAAAACTGAAATGGAGCAAGTACGATCCATTTATGAGAAGATGATAAAACCACTCGTGCATCATTTGTGGTAAAACACAAAAGCAATATCTATGCTCAAATTCTGATAGTATGTAATATGACAAATATTTATCCGGCTAGGGTATTTACTGAAATACTTCACGATAAATTTTTGCTATACCAGTCAGTTACGGTGCTACTTTGAGTTTATTTATGCTTGGTTTCTCGTTCGGTACGTTGACGCATTTTTTCATTATAACGCATTACCTTCTCATTATACTTCGCTATTTTCCGACTAATTCGTTCACTTTCTTTCAGACTTTCATTACGTCTTTTTCCTTGTAACTTGAGTACTTTTTCGTTGTAATGATTGATTTTCTGACTTTCGTTTGATTGAATCCTTTGGGCTTTTTCAATTTTGTTACGGTATTTTTCTTTTTCGCGAATATTTTCTTTTTCAATTTTCCGATTATACTTCGAATTCCCATCCGTTATTTCCTGTTGACGTAATTCCCGTTCAGCAATCATATTTTCATTATACCGACTTATCCATTCACTTTCCCTGTATCGCTCACATTCAGTTTTTAATCGCTCTTTTTCTGCATACTTTAAAACTTTTTCATTGTAACTGATAACTTCTTCGCCTTGCTTTTCCTGTTCCTTTAGTCGCTTGTTCTGTTCACGAGCAAGCCGGGCATTCTCCTGTCCATTTAACCGGTTAATTTTACGATTATA
>CAYMQP010000046.1:0-6761 GCA_964392505.1 uncultured Bacteroidales bacterium | reverse complement strand
CATTTAACCGGTTAATTTTACGATTATACCTCGAATCGGCATTTTGTATTTGTTCGCGCTGGGCCTGCTGATTCTCCAATACCGACTGATTATATTTCTGAACTCCCTGGCTCTGCTTTTCTTTTTGTCTCATCCTTTTAAGTTGTGCCTGATCTGTTTCCTGGAGAATCTGTTCATTGTATTTGCTGATTTCGCTTCCTTGTTTCTCACGCTCTTTTATTTTCTTCGCTTGTTCATGTTTTGCCTGTGGGTTCTCTAAAACTGACTGGTTATATTTCAGAATCTCTTCGCTCAATCTTTTTTCTTGTCTGTTATTTTTAAGTTGTGATTGTTCTGTTTCCTTTAGAACTTGTTCATTATACTTGCTGATTATGTTACTCTCCTTCTCCTGTTCTTTTATTCGCCTCGCTTGCTCACGAGCAAACCGGGCATCCTCATGCACATTTAAGCGATTAATTTTCCGATTGTATTTTGAATCCACGTCGTTTTTTTGCTGAAATTCATCTCGTCTTTGTTTTAATATAGTCCTATTATATTGCTGAATTTCTTCACTCAGTTTTTCATTCTGCCTAATTTGATTGGCCTCTTCCTGTTGTATGGCATGTCTAATCTTCTCATTATACCGGATTATCTCTATATGTTCACGCTCGGCCAGTATTTGCTCCCTCTCTGCTATTTTTTGTCTTCTTTTCATTTCTCGGTAATACTGACGATCCTGTTTACGATCTCTGTTTTTATTATATTCAGACTGGGAATTCATACTGGAAATAATTTCAGCATTTTCACGCGCTATTAATTCACTTTGCCGCTGCAATTCCTGCTGTGATTTAAATGAATCATGTTCTTTGCTCAATTGTAATCTATCGTTCTCTCTTTTGGTTTTTTCAATAGCCTTTGTATGCTCATTTGCCTGCTGTTTTTTTTCTCTCTCCTGCTGTGCAAGAATTCTTTTTTGTTGACGGCTAACTTTCCTGCTTTTTCTGACTTCGGCTCTTTCCTGTTGAACTATGGCCCTGTTTTTTTGCCTTATTTCTCTTTTTTTAGCCATTCGAGCCTGAATAGCTGCGTATTTCTGTTTTATTCGCTTATTTAGGGGAATCCTGAATTTATCAATACTGTAGTCTCTCGATTTGTATGCCTTGCGTGTATCGATTGTTAATGCTTCATTCACTGCTTCGTTTTGAGCGCTTACCTCAAAATCAGAAAAAATAAAAATTAGTAACAATAGTATTAGTATCTTCCTGAGAAGCATTTCCGGGATTTTAATTAATTTGTACGCTTAACAGATAAAATAGTTATGTATAATAAAAACAATACACATGCAAGGAAGATAATTGAAGCATGAAAATATAATTTTAGCTTCGATGTAATTCAAAAACGGTTATTTCCGGAAGAAATCCTACCCTGCCCGGGAAACCGATATATCCTATACCTACATTAACATAGAGTTTCTGTTTGCCATCCTCGTATAAGCCTGCCCAACGTGGATATTTCCACTGAACAGGACTCCATTTTACACCAGGAATATTAATACCGAATTGCATACCATGTGTATGACCAGAAAGAGTTAATGGGACATTGGTTTTTCGTAAAACCTCTGCATCCCAATGGGAAGGATCGTGGGACATTAATATGATAAACGAAAGAGATTCTACCTTCTGAAGTGCTTTTTCCAGATCGCCATACTGAGAAAACGGAGGCAAACCCCAGTTTTCGACTCCTGCAATCCCGATTCTCTCACCATTCCTTTCTATTATAACCGAATCGTTTCGTAGCAATCTGAATCCTGCCTGCTTCTGATACTCATAAAGAAAATTCATGTTTTGTGCATGTGCTTCTTCATTGTCCCAGGTTATATAATCACCATAATCGTGATTTCCAAGAATAGAATAAACGCCATAAACCGAATGCAATTTTCTGAGAGCAGGTATAAATTCTTTAAGCTCTTCGGCTATACTATTGACAATATCACCGGTAAATAAAATTATCTCGGCTTGTTGAGCGTTAATTAGTTTTACAGCTTCCTCTACTTTTTTATATTGCCCAACAAAGCTTCCGATATGCCAGTCGGATATCTGAAGTACTTTAAATCCGTCGAAACCTACAGGTAAATCATCGAAATGCAGATTAATCTTTTTTATTTTATAATTGAATCTTCCCCTTCCTATACCGTGTAACACCGAAATAAAAGGGATTATCGCCACAATAATTCCTAACCTGGTAAGAAATTCTGAACGTGTAAGTATTGCTGCTTTTGCCGCGATTCTCGTATCGGGTGGACTCAGTTTAGCTAATACCCAGCCAACGATTCTAATAACATCGGTTCCTAATTGAAAAGCAATAAAAACCAATTTTGGCACATAGAATAATACAAAGAAACCTATTAGAAAATACCAAAGTTTGAATTTACGTGTAGTTAAGTATTGTCTGAAATTTAGGCTCAAGTATGATATCAAAACAATTATTATAAGCGGAATCAACCAATATGAAATATGAAATATTAATCGCCATAAAGGATTTATATTGGCTGTCAAAATCCTGATTCCCCTAAAAGCATACATATCAACAATAAACAAAAAAGCAAAAATAAACAGGAAAAAAAATGTTGACCCTCCTCTCATATCCAATCGGTTTTCCATAAAACGGTTTAAAATTAAAAAAGTTGAATGATAATTTGTTTACTTCACTTGTTATAGGTATAATTAATTCTTGCTATATTGAACTTATAAATCCTATTTCAAGGTTATATTACCCAAGTGATGGTATCATGATATTATGCGATGTAAATCAGATATTTAACTTATATCGACCGGTTTTAATATGATGTTAAAATGTAATAAACTCCTAAACATATTATACCTTTAATAAATATTCTTTACAAAAGCTTAAGGTTAGTTTAACATGCAGGAAGTATTGACAAAATATCTTTGTATTGTAAAAAACTACCTGAAGAAGATGCTGAAAATTCCGGATTCAACATCATATTCAATACGCGATATTATACTTCGGGAAATTACCA
This sequence comes from uncultured Bacteroidales bacterium, assembly GCA_964392505.1. GTDB lineage: Bacteria > Bacteroidota > Bacteroidia > Bacteroidales > UBA10428 > UBA10428. The sequence goes on along the minus strand of CAYMQP010000046.1, from coordinate 3,742 downwards.
GTTCCCTGGCGTTGCAGCTTAATTCCGAACTAAACTCCGAATCGCGGATTCATGAATACCGGAAATCAATAAAACGGTGCCGATCACTTTTGCGTTTACTTAAGCAATGTATTAATGAAATAGACTATGAAAGACTGGATAATAAATTATCGGAAGTTGCCGAAGAAATGACACAACGCAGGGAAGCTACCGTCAATTTACGTACCTTCTTGAAGTTGACACAAAACTATCAAACATTTGTTCCTGAAGATATTAAAAAACAGGTTATTGCTGATTTAACGCAAAAACTAGAGAAAGCTTATGGAATGATTAATACTGATCCGGTTAAAACAGAATCTTCTATACTTTTTCACCTAAAAGCCCTATGGAGCGATCTGAATAATATCGCTATCAAATCCAGTACATATTCTGATTTTATTGACACTATAGAAAAAACACATTATAAAGCAGCCAGATTATATTTCGATTCACGAAATACGTTAGATACTGAAATTATTCATAAATGGCGAAAATATACCAAGCATTTGCTATTACAAATGAGATTCACCCCGGAAATTGACAGAACCGAAATGGAACCGCTATTAAGTAAGCTCGATAGAATATCTGAATTGCTTGGTAAGGATCATGATCTAGCAGTTTTAGAAACGAAATTGAAAGAAAATCCTATTCTTCATACAGAAAATTTACAAACCATCCACTTAGTTATCTGTAAGGAAAGAACTATAATTCAGAAAGAAACCTTTAAACTGGGGGAAGAGGTATTTTCCGAATCGCAAGTTCGAAATTTACGCATTAAAAGTTACTACTAAACAGTATTTACCTGTTATTTCATTTGTTTAAAACGCGTGTTTTCATAACTTTAAGTAAACGAAAAACATTTTTTACTCATTATGAAAACATTAACTATACTTACAGCTGTTTTACTTTATTCTATAGTAACCAAAGCACAAAAGGCTGATGTATTACTTCCTTCAGAACGCGACAGGGAACAAGTAATTCATCATAATGGTTTTTCTCTCTCATATAATTCAAGCTATCTGCAACCCTCATGGGTTGCTTATAAAGTAACTAAAGCTCAAGTTAACAAGGAAGATAAAATTAAAGCCCGATATGTGGCCGATCCGCAGGTTTTTGCCCGCTCAGCCAGGAAAAAAGATTACAAACAGGGAGGATACCTTATGGCCCAGTTTGTAAATTACCTCGATGTAAAACAAATTGAGGGGGCTGTGAATGAGACTTTTTATATGAGCAATATAACCCCCATGAAACTGGCATTCCATAATCATATATGGATTAAAGCCGAAGACTTGATAAGGCTGTGGTCATCCGAAAGCGATGGCTTATATATTGTTTGCGGTCCTATTCTGCTTGAGTCGCCTTTTCCGACAATTGGCGATAACAATGTAAGTGTTCCAAAACATTATTATAAAGCAGTTTACGATCCGAAAAATCAGAAAGCTATTGGTTTTATTTTTAAAAATGGAATATCGTCGGGGAAATTGAATTCCTTTGCTGTAAGTATCGATGAAATCGAAGAACAGACTGGCATTGATCTCTACCCTTCGCTTAACGATGAAATTGAAGAAGTTATAGAAGCAGAATTGGATCTTGGCGATTGGAATTTCGAATTAATTGAATAGTTGTTCTATGCTGAAATACCTGGATGTTATCGATACAGTTTATTTCTTTGCCTTTTAAATTCTAGTTTCTTATAGAAATTTTCTCCATTAGCGTTTTATGAACAGGCGTTTTTATTGTATGATTTATTCTATCAAAGCTTTCACTCACCTCATACAGGCCATTGATCATGTATGCAAATTCCAATTTCTTATCCAGAAGCTTTAGTGTCATTATGCAGTTGATATGTTGGAAGCCATTTTTCATTTTATTTTATTAACTTCATATACCAAAGAAAAGAGCCTTTTAAATAATCCTTAACTGAATTGATATGAAGAATTTCCGTAATAAATTATTACTTGTGGTAGCTTTTATACTCATTAATACGGTTTTATTTGCTCAGTTTCCCGAATTTGAATACCATGAAATTGGTCGTACCAGAGAAATGTTACTTGGCCAATCGTCGCTGGCTGATTTCGACAAGGATGGTGATCAGGATCTAGTTGTTGGCGCAAGTGGTAGCACTGTATGGTGGTTTGAATACCAGAATGCCGATAAATGGATAAAACACATTTTGGGAAAGAATACGTTAACCGATCGCGGAGGTATAGCGGTTGATGTTGACGGAGACGGATGGTTCGATCAGGTATCGGGTGGAACTTGGTACCGAAATCCTGGAAACACTACCGAAGAATGGAAGCGATTCGAAAATGGTGCTATTTTCTCGTACGATAATATTGCCGGTGATTTTAATAAAGATGGAGTAATGGAAATCGTGGCTTTGAGTCCGCAGGATGGTTTGTATTTATATTTTACGGGTAATAAACCGGAAAAAAAGTGGAAAAAAGTTTCGATCGACGATGGTGTACCCGGTGGTATAGCACCAAAAGGGATAGGCGATATCGACGGTGATGGCGATATGGATATTGGTCGCAGCGATGTGTGGTACGATAATATAAATGGAGATGGATCGAAATGGACTGTACACCGTACATTAGGTTTTATTCAAAGTACTGGGGAATTTGCCCGTTCCTCCAGAATTTTTGTTATCGATATGGACCAGGATGGCGATATGGATGTCGTTCAGGCCGAATCGAATAATCCATCGGGTAGAATTGTATGGCAGGAAAATAAAGACGGAAAAGGCATTAACTGGTATAGACACCCAGTTGCCTCCGAAACGAATCAGGATATGCATTCTCTCTGTGTGGCCGATTTTGATAATGATGGCGACCTGGATATTTTCTCCGGTGCTGGTCCTATGACCGGGGAATTGTACAAACGTTGTTTTATATGGGAAAATATAGAAGGAACCGGTGAAAAATGGAAGCCTAACGAAGTTTTATTTAAAGTCGAATGTGTCGATGCTGTTGCAGCCGATGTTGATAGTGATGGTGATATTGATATTTGTGGTAAAACATGGAAAGATGATCTGGTCTACTATCTGCGAAATATGAAGATGGAAAAAAAGTGACATATCACAGGTAGCATTTATTAATTTCCCAGTTTGAAATTTAGCACAGTTAAAAATAACTCAACTACTTAATAGAATACAAATTACTCTTTGTAGTTAAAAATTTATTATTATCCTATCCAATTTGATCATACAATATGATTTAAGTAAATTTGTTATGGCCAGTTAATAATATTCTGACGCTTTTCAAGGTATTCAGCTTATAGTAATTCAGCATGAAATCGACCATACCCATACCAATAGAGAGAAAACCTGTTGTTGCAGGAAGATTTTACCCAGCCTCTTCTAATGAACTGTTAACTGAAATAAATAATCTACATAACGCAGCTTTAAAAATCAGTCAGAAAAAAGTTGAAAGTAGCGATGAGATATTGGCCGTTATTAGTCCTCATGCTGGTTATGTTTTTTCAGGAACCGTTGCAGCTTCGGCATTTGGATTACTAAAAAACAATAAAAGCATTAAAAGAGTATTTTTATTAGGCAGCAGCCATTATGCTTGGTACGATGGTGTTTCAATCTATTTCAAAGGACAATATACCACACCCTTGGGTAAAATTGAAGTAGATACAGATTTAGCCACCGAACTTCTCGATAACAATACCATTTTCGATTTCAAGCTTGAAGCTCATGTTCATGAACACTGTCTCGAAG
>CAYMQP010000045.1:10596-16963 GCA_964392505.1 uncultured Bacteroidales bacterium | reverse complement strand
CGATTTACTTGATAAAGAAGATTATGCAAAATTGAATGAATTTAAATCGACATACCAAAAAGCCGATTATACATGTTTGGAATTATCGGTTACAAACAAAATACACTTGCAGGAAACCTATAATTTGATGAAAGGAAAATTATCGCTTCTGGCCGGTAATTCCGGGGTTGGAAAAACAGCACTTATTAATGCCATAGCCCCCTCGCTAAATTTAAAAACGGAGGAAATATCTGATTATCATCAGGCAGGCAAACATACCACTACATTTTCTGAAATCTTTCAATTAGATGAAAATACGTATATAATCGATTCGCCAGGAATTAAAGGTTTTGGACTTATTGATATGAAGAAGGAAGAAATAGGCCTGTATTTCCCTGAAATATTTCGAATATCGAAAGCATGCAAATTTTATAATTGTACGCATCTGCACGAACCTGATTGTGCGGTAACCGAAGCAGTAAAAAATGGAGAAATTGGATTTTCGCGATACAAGAGTTATGTAAACATCATGACCGATGAAGAATCAAAGTATCGTTAATAACCTATTCGGCTTAAAATCATTTTTTTTATTAAATATCAGCAGATCTTAATTGTTAATTGTTATCACTTGGGCTGGTTATTAACACGAAATGGCAGTTGTTATTTTTATTAACACTACTTTTATTTTAAATTAGTCGACTGATTATTACAGACATATTTCCAAGAGTTTATACAGATAATGAAAAAATCCATTCCGATAGCAACCATTGCAGGTATAGTGCTGCTGGCAGTCAATATTCTTGTATTTAAAAACCTGTATAATAAACAAATCAATTATCAGAAAAATGTACTTTTTAAACAGGTCGATTTGTGTGCGTCAACTATTGATAATGTATTGGTTCGTTTCGAAAGCGACCTTAATTATATTCTATTTTCTGATGATATTTCCGAACTATTCAGCGATAAATCTGATAATTCGCAATCGCTTCGCAAGCTGGAGTTGTTTTATTCATCCTACAATAATCTTATCAAGAATATCGATATATACGACAATAATAAAAATGTTTTTAACCTGTTCAAGGATAAAAATTTCATTACCGACAAGTACATTGCCCAGCGACAACGCAAACTTGTCGACAAGGAAGAGGTAAAAATAATTAAAGACGATTATCATTACTATATTCCTGTGTTCCGCCAAAACGAAGTTTATGGTAATATTGTAATCTCGGTTAATCTATCGGAATATATTCTCGACGAATTAAATAAGTTTCATCTCGATGGTGTTTCGTATCAATGGGTTTTTGATAGTAAAAGCAGAAATTTTACTACAAATTTTCCAGGAAAAAATATTGTGATTGAGGACATCGATGTAATTATGCAAGATTTAGATAAGAATCATGAAAATGTTCTGATTCACCGTGTTACAAGTGATTCCATATCAGATCGGTTGATTACCGTACTTAAACCTCTAACCGTACTAGATCATAATTTCGGATTAGCTTTTAGTATAGATAATTCATATTTCATTGAGAATATTTTTTCGCAATTATTAATTGTTGCTATTTCAACTACTATTCTTTTTCTCATTGCCATGTACTTACTCATTTTTCAGCTGGGCAAGGATATTAAAAAAAAACAAGGGATTGAAAAAGAACTAGAACTTCTTCGTAATCTTCTCTTCAATCTTCCCATTGGCGTTTTAGTAGCAAACGATAAGAACAAAATTCATTACATCAATCAGATTGCAAAGGATATGTTTCTTATAAAAAAGGGCGAAGAAGAAACAGGAAATGCTATAACGGAAAAATTCCTGATGGCGAACCGACAGCCTAAAGTTAAAATGAAACCTTCGGCATACGACAGCAACCAATTTATTTTATACGAAAAAGAAGGTAACGAAGTAGTGCTTTTCCGAAAAGAGAGTCCTTATGTAATTGATAATGTTGAATATACGCTCAATGCCTTTGTCGATATTACCGAAATCGAAAAATCTAGAAAATTCGAAGCAGCTGCAAATACTGCTAAATCAGAATTCCTGGCAAAAATGAGCCATGAAATACGCACTCCGATGAATGGCATTATCGGGATGACCGATGCACTAAATCAGGATAATCTTACAAAAGAGCAGAAAGAATATGTTGAAATCGTTAAGCGATCGGCTGATCTCCTGCTTAACCTTATCGATGATATTCTGGATTACTCAAAAATCGAGGCCGGGAAAATGCAGCTGGAAGATACACCCTTCCGGGTAAGTGAAGAAGTTAAATTATCACTCGATTTGTTTAAGTCGATTGTTGAAGAAAAGGGTCTTAAATTAAAAACCGAAATCGATCCGGAAGTGCCCGACGATATTATTGGCGATCCCTTTCGTTTGCGCCAGGTTTTATCGAATCTTATTAGTAATGCTGTTAAATTCACACATGAAGGCGAAATCCGCATTACAGTGAAGCTTGATGAGAAATATAATGGTAACCTGACACTACTTTTCGAAGTAGCCGATACCGGTCTTGGTATTCCGAAAGAACGGCTTGAAAGTATCTTTAGCTCTTTCACTCAGGCCGATTACAGTACCTCACGCAAATACGGAGGATCGGGATTAGGTACTACAATCTCAAAACAACTGGTTAACCTTATGCATGGCGAAATATGGGTAGAAAGTCCATCGGGCATTTCGAAAAATAAAAAATACCCCGGATCGAAATTCTGTTTTACAATTGAAGTTTTTTCCAATGAGGAACTTCAGAAAGATTTGGATTTCAGTGGATTTAAGAGTTTCGATGATATAAATGCTTTTATTATTGCACAAAATATACCACCGAAAAAACGTATCGAAGGATTTCTGAAACACTTAGGGATAAAGGCTGATTCACTGGATTTGGAAGAAGACAATGAACTTATACCCAGCATAAAAACACAGTTGGAACAAAAGAAGTATCATTTGCTGTTAATTATGGATGAGTCGAATCTTGACGGACTATGGATTGCACGTCAGCTTTACCAGGAAGGGATCACAAACAAATATCGTGTATTAATGATTAGTTCAAAGCACAAACAGGAGAATTACGTACAATCGAAAGTAAATCGCATCGATTATTACCTTACTGAACCTTTTGAACCCAACATATTAAAAGATTATTTATACCGATGGTTTCCTGCTGTCAAGGAACAAGAAGAAGAACGTCTTTCTGTTATTCGCCAGGATCTTAATATTCTAGTTGCCGAAGATAATCTGATCAATCAAAAAGTAGCGGAAACTATTTTCCGAAACCTAGGTTATGAAATCGATATTGCTATTGATGGTAAAGAAGTAGTTGAAATGGTTAAAAAGAAGAATTACGATATCGTATTTATGGATCTGCAAATGCCTGAAAAAGATGGTGTTGATGCCACCGTTGAAATACGAGGACTCGGATTCCAGATGCCCATAGTTGCTATGACAGCTACTGTTTCTAAATCAGGGAGAGATAGTGCCCTTACTTCGGGTATGAACGATTATATTACCAAACCGGTTAAAGTTGAAGCCGTTAGAACTGTGTTACAAAAATGGTTTACCTAGTACTTTAAGGATTTACATCTTAAGGTTTATTACGTCTATCATAGCTTCTTTTTCCAATAAAGCCAAATTGTTTAGTATACCCGAAGCTTCATTGATATATTTTACTTCTCCAGTTGTGCCTGCATGATGGAATAAATTGGATACTTCAGACCATTCTCGGGCTATACCACAAAATGATTGATATATTTCTTTCATCTTCTTAATTCCTAATCGTTGAACAGCTTCTCCGATAAAATCGCGAAACAGATTGCGGAATAGTGCTCCACCTGTTCCTGCTTTTTCCATAAGCATTGCCAGAGTAATAAATGCATTTACTTTATTGGTGTCCTTAAACCATTTTTTAATTTCAATGGCTGTTTTCATTATTCCCTTATAACCTATATTTTGAATAGGAGGATTAAGGTAATCGGTTGCATTGCGATGCAAAGCTGGTAAAATGGCTTTATTAATGTCTTTATCTTTATACCCGAGGGATATAGTATACATTCTGTTAGGTGACGACATGGGTCCTTTTTCGCTTCTTGCCCTGGCAAGGCTTACTAAAGATGTTGTAACAAAATTTCCTTGCTGTTCTGTATCAATCAGGTAAGCCATTTCATTAGCATATCCATACATTGAAACATAATGTGCTGCAAAATGAAATTTATGACTAAAATAATCTAGGTGATAACAATCTAATTTCAAACCAACTACAATTTCTTTATCAATTTTGTTCTTGAGCATTTTCCAAGCTTTGTCTATGGATGTCGTTTCATAAACTTGCATTTTTAAATTCAGATTCCGTACAAGGTTTTCTGTCAGAATATCAGGTTTAATTCTTCCTCCAATGAAGGGTATATCCATATTTTTCATATTCCATACAATATATCCTAAACCTTCTCCCAATCCAAAGAGCATAGGTTCTGAAAGAGAAATATCTAACTGGTTTAAAAGAGTGCCTGTGGCAGTGGTTTCACAGTGCTGTCCTTTAAAAGGCTTAACATCAGTAATTATCATGGTATAAGTTTTATAGTTGGTGCAAACTTAATCCCCCAAGGTGACACCCTTATGTCAGTTTGATATTGGTAAATATGAAATTTTAGAATGTATCGATAATTTTAAATATCGATGCTATAACTAAATACATCACTATAAAATTCTTGTAAGTCGCAATATTGTATCAAAAGATCCTGAAAAGAAGAAATACAACCATCGAGACCGGGATTTCCCCCAAAATCGTATATAACCAACAATATTTGCTTTGTATCCTTTGTAATCATAGTTCTTTCCGAGTCGCTGGTTGGGGTGCCAAAAGCCCCGTTATCATCGCGCAAAACAGGTAAATTGCTGATATTCAATTCGCCGCGTCCAATACCATTATAAGATTCTCCAGTATTTCCGATACCTAGAGTTATTTGTCCTTTAATTTTTGTTGAATCAAATCCTGAGATAGAATACCCGGAACTTATTGAAACAAGGTTGAGAACATCAACTACATTATTTACCGAATATAAACCTAGCCCTTTAACAATACGCCGAATAAGCGAATCAGCGGCCGGCCGGTATCGATTAGGATCGTTTCCAATTTTTCGATATGCCTCTCTGGTAGCATCAATATTATCGATTAATTTAATATTGTCAAGGTTATACATTTCTTTAACCTTAAGCACTTGTTTTTCCTGAAATTGTAATAACACTGCCGAGGAATTCCTGCAAATTACATTTGTCTGAATTACACCTAGTTTAAACGATCTCAAACGACCTAATAAACTCTTTTCAACACTAATTTTCAACATATATTTTACGTATTTTTCAAGTGATTAATTTATCCATGATTAGGTGATAAAAATCACCAAAATATATCCGTTTGTCAATATTCATTATCTATTCCAAATATTTGACGTAATACAAAATAAACAAATTGATCGTTGATAATAATAATTGAAATGGAAAGGCTGTTTTTAGAACCGACTGAATGTTTGCCCCTCGCCGATTTTAATGTCGACGGCAAACTTAAACTGGAAGGGAAGTCCATTCCGGAGGATGCTACTAAGCTCTTTAATCCGTTAATCGACTTTGTTGATCAGCTGAATGTTACGAAAGTCATTTTCGATATTAATCTGATATATTTTAACACAGCATCATCAAAGAAGATTATGGAACTACTTCGCCATCTTGATGCCAATAATAAAGTAAAGGAAATATTGGTGAATTGGCATTTTGAAGAAGGTGATGATGACAGTGTTGAAACTGCTGAAATTTACGAGGAATCGCTATTAAGAACTGATTTCCGCTATATCGAGTACGCTGAAGCGGCTTAATTCCCTACAACTTCCAATTCATAATCCGCGTGCGCTGGTCTCTCCTAATTTAGCCAGCGCTTTTTTTTACTTTCTTCATAAATATATCGAAGAGAAATTCGGTGTCGGTAGGTCCACTGGAAGCTTCCGGATGAAATTGTGACGAAAAAAAAGGTTTCGATTTATGTCTGATTCCTTCGTTAGTATTGTCGTTTAGATTAATAAATAAGGGTTCCCAGTTACTCGAAAGTGTTTTATTATCGGTAGCATAACCATGATTCTGTGAAGTAATATAAGCTTTATTTGTTCCTGTTTCTATAACCGGCTGGTTGTGACTTCGATGCCCATATTTAAGTTTATAGGTGTCGGCACCAGAGGCAAGTGCCATAAGCTGATTACCAAGGCATATACCATAGATGGGTTTTTGGTTATTGAAAGCTTTATTTAAATTATCAATAGTAACAGTACATTGTTTTGGATCGCCAGGACCGTTCGAAATAAACAAACCATCATACTCTTCCTTCGAAATATCCCAGTTCCACGGCACCATAAT
>CAYMQP010000045.1:6866-10586 GCA_964392505.1 uncultured Bacteroidales bacterium | reverse complement strand
ATCACGTTTAATCAAATTACGGACTATATTATTCTTAACACCGCAATCGATCAGTAAAATCTTGTATTTTCCCTTACCGAATATTTTTTTATCCTTAATACTTACCTGATCAACAAGATTATCTTTATTGGGGTCGTAGAAAGGAATATCGCGCTCGTCGAAGACAATTTTACCTAGCATAGTACCTTTCTCGCGCAGAATTTTAGTTAATTCCCGGGTATCGATACCATATATCCCCGGAATACCATATTCTTTTAACCAGTCGCCCAAGCTTTTATCAGCATTCCAATGGCTATAATCCTCAGTGTAATCCGATATTATTAGTCCTGAAATATGTAACGCATAGGATTCATAATATTTATGAAGACCATCTTCCATAAATGGAGCAGGCACTCCATAATTACCAATAATAGGATATGTTAAAGTTAAAATTTGACCTTTATAAGATGGATCTGTGAGACTTTCAGGATATCCGGTCATGGCAGTATTAAATACTACTTCACCTGAAATGGATTTTTCCAATCCGAAGGATTTTCCATGAAATTCTGTGCCATCTTCCAGTATCAGTTTGATATTTCCGCTTACTTTCAACTAATTAAACTCTCTCATTAAATATGATACGTTACTTCCCGAATTGTTTTTTATAAGCCTCGATTAATTCGGGTACTTGCTCAGCACTAATACGCTTGCCAATTAGTTTCTTATCTTTATCCAGTATGTAAATTTGTGGGGTTGTTCGAATATCGTACGTTATTTTATACTGGTAATCATAAGGATTCCAAGCATTAATCCAATCATAAGTTTGGTGCTTATTCACAAAATCTATCCAATCCATCTTGCCTTCTTCACCAAACAGTGTACTGATAGCAATAACTTTAACTCCCATGGGTTCTAATTGCTCTTTATATACGGAATACATTTTTGGCACTGCCTTTTTACAATGACTGCAATTAGCTTCCCAAAAGAAGAGTACAGTATATTCGGCCGGTATGCTATGGATTTTAAACAACTGCCCTATATGCGGATATTTTTTCAAGGCAGTGTCGTTTTTGGCTGCCTTGAAATGTTCCGCAGGAACAGCCAACAATTCGATATTGGGAGCAACCTTGCCCAATAGTAAAGGTTTGAGTATGGATACTCGCTCCCTGATTTCTTTCAGAAATTTTTCATCGCTCCACCAGGCATCGTTCAGGTAATACTTTTCAGCCAGATGTACTTGAATTGCATCGAAACCCATAATATTGCTATTACCATAATAGTTAAATAGGGTTATGAGTAGATATCGGAATAAGGCGGAATCGCTACGGGCTCCTTCCATAAGTATATCAATTTCCATAATGAGTGTATCAGGTATTTGAAGTACTACCTTTTCGAGGTAATGCATGATTTTATCTTCGTATAAAGGCGTAAAGAGTAACCTTCCATCAGATGGATCGAAGTTATCGAAATAATGTGCCTTATAGTATTTATATTGCCAGGAAGAATCGATTGATCCATCATCATTTACAGGCGGTTTGGGTACTTCAATATCGAGTGTGGCTTTAAGAAAAATGGCGACAAATAAATTGGAGTGTTCTGTTGCAATTTTCCTGATTTTATCTTTACGTTCTCTGTCCAATTCTTCAATAGCATCACTAGCATGTGTTTTCTCCTCTTCATTATCCGAGTTTTTCAGAATATTGTGATATTTCTTAAGTTCGTCCCGTTTACTTATCATATATTTCTGAAAATCGAAGAAAATAGCATTCTCTTCCGATCCTTCAATTATAGCATCTGTAACAAAATTAGTGGTGTCGGTCGTAATAGAAAAATCCTGATCCTCACCCATCATTAACTCAAAGTACTTTCCTGAAGGCAGATAAATTATATACATACCCTGAGGAAGCTTTTTATCGATAATAAAAACGCCTTCCCCCTTTGCATTGACTTCGGTTGTATCGTTGGGATATATCGATTTATTAAGGTAATGAGCCAGAATAATTGTTGTATCGGCAATGCCACTAATTTTCACTTTAATTTTTGGTGTTTTTGCGCTAAGCGAAAACGAGAAAAATATACCAACTACCCATAATACAATAAATCTGCCATGAAAATAAAAATGCATATTATATAGTTTTCTTCTTATTATGTTAAGTTTTCATCTCATATATCAAGGCGCAAAATTAGCATAAAATTGACAATTCATAAAGACATTAACCTTTTGCTGAAACTCGATTTATTTCTTATTGTTAACCAGATGTTCTATTTTTGCTATAACCAGAACTAGGGCTATATGTTAAGTTATTCCAATAGTTTTCAGATTATTGAAGATCGTTTATCGGCTCTGTCGATTGAGAGAAATCCGTCAGAATTATATCATCCTATTCAATATATACTTTCGATTGGAGGCAAGCGCATAAGACCCTGTTTAGCACTTATGACATATTCATTATTTGCTGACTCGGTTGATGAAATTATCGATCCGGCTTTAGGAATAGAAGTTTTTCACAATTTCACACTGTTGCATGACGATATTATGGATAATGCTAAATTCCGTAGGAATTCGCCTACTGTACATATTAAGTGGAACCGGAATACAGCCATTCTTTCGGGCGATGCTATGCTAATATTGGCTTATCAGCTTATTTCAAAAACACAAACCGAAGTTCTGCCTCAGGTTTTTGAGCTTTTTAATCAAACTGCTCTCGAAGTTTGTGAAGGTCAACAGTTGGATATGAATTTTGAGAAAATGGCTAATGTATCTGTCGACGAATACCTTGAAATGATACGGTTAAAGACTGCGGTGTTAATTGCAGCATCTGTAGCAACAGGAGGTATTACGGCTCAAGCTTATCAGACTGATATCGATAACCTTTATCAATTCGGACTTAATATCGGTATGGCTTTCCAGATCCAGGATGATTATCTGGATGTTTTTGCCGAAAACTATCAGTTCGGAAAGAGCATCGGAGCAGATATTATAGCCAATAAAAAAACCTTTTTATTACTAAGTGCACTTCAAACTGAGGATAAAAAGCTTGTAAACGAACTCACCAACTGGATAAATAGGAAAGAATTTGATGCCAATGATAAAATTAGGGCAATAAAAGGTATATACGAAGAACTTGATATACCCACAAAAACCAAGCAACTGATATATAACTACTTCTCTAGTGCATTAGTATATCTTGAAAAAATTAATGTGGCCGATAAAAGGAAAATTTCGTTAATTCAATTTATAACGCAGATTATGGAAAGAGAGCACTAAAAAATATTTTACTAAAATAGACTATTGTACTGAAAAACTCCTGCTATACCTGTTGAATGTTTCCTCCGCTTTTATTGCCAAATCGTTTTGATTGTACTGTCGAGCTAATTGCATGGCATTAGCTAATACCCGCATATGATAGGTGACTTCATTATTGATGTTTTTCAAATGTCGTTTTCTAAAAGTACTGTAATATTCAAGATATCGTTGGGAAATATTGATCATTTTTTCCTGGATAGCATTACCTTTTTCAAATTTTGCCATGCTATAATATGAATCGGCTATACCCGGCATAAACATATCGTAGGGCAAATTTTTGTGAGGAGTTAATTCAATAATCCGGTCAAGAACCTGCTCAGCCCGTTCAGTATCACCTTTTTCAATTAATTTATTTGCCAACCGCATAAATCGAAAGCGTAACCTGATAACTGCAAGTGTATGTCGATGAAAATTATCCAGATAAACATCTTCCT
>CAYMQP010000045.1:0-6856 GCA_964392505.1 uncultured Bacteroidales bacterium | reverse complement strand
CCATACCGAAACTTATTCATAAGGTTATTGTAAAGGATCTCGGATTGAATTCTCCCTCTTTCGAAACTATTACCCATGGAAGTTTTTATTGGAACAAGACGATATGCTAATCCGTCAAGTTGTAGATAATTACTGAGTCCAAGTTCATCGGTATGGTTAGTACCTACAAAATAAATAGGTCTGTCCCAATTATTATTTCGAATCAAATCAAGTGCTGCCAGATTGCTCTTAGTTAAATAACCTCCGTTTATGCGACCCCTTAAGGTTTTCACAATTTTATCAGCATTATCAAGGTTAACAGTGCCATTGGAAATAACTTTTATTGAATCGACCGGTAAAAAGAAATACCGGGTTGGGACATAATCAAGTTCCCCTCCCGATTGCGCCGGTAATCTTGTTGACCTAAGATCTGATACAATAAAATCAATAATATCTTTAGCATCATACGCCTGCTCGTAACGTTCGTATATAGGTATTGCGTCGCGTGTGCCGTTCCGGTATTTTTCTGTATCTATCAGAATGGGTATAGGTTCCGATTCATAGACTTTACGTTTCATCTGGTCGATATACCAATCCATGTTCAATAGCATGAGGTTCACAACACGTACATCGGTCCGAATTCCTTCCACTTCCTGGGCATACCAGAGTGGGAAGGTATCATTATCTCCCCCGGTGAATAAAATTGCATTGGGTCCACAAGTATTAAGATAATCGTATGCAATATCGCGAGCTGTATAACGGCCTGAGCGGTCGTGATCGTCCCAGTTTTCTCTTACCATTATACCCGGTACCAGAAACAAAGTTAGAATTGTCACAAATAAAGCAACAGGCACATTTTGTGCTTTTTTACCTAATAAATCGATCAAACCCAATACTCCTAATCCAATCCAAATGGCAAATGCATAGAACGATCCGGCATAAGCATAATCACGCTCCCTGGGTTGTAAAGGAGTCTGATTCAAATACACCACTATGGCAATACCGGTAAGTATAAATAATACCGCTACGACTGAGAAATCCTTTTTATGTTTCGATGATTGCAACATAATTCCTAAAATCCCTAAAAGTAAGGGTAATAGATAATAAGTGTTTCTTGAGGGGTGGTTTTTAATTTCGTCGGGCATTTTTTCGGTACTTCCAATGAGAATATTATCGATAAAGTTGATTCCAGTTATCCAATTACCATCGAGTGGACCTCCGTTGCCTTGCCTATCGTTTTGCCGTCCGGAAAAATTCCACATAAAATACCTGAAATACATATGTCCAAGCTGATATGTAAAGAAAAAACGAAGATTCGCAAAAAAAGGAGGTTTTTTCTTAGGTCTCGACCTATCATACACAATTTGCCCTCTTCGGTTGGTCATTATATTACCATTCTTATCGTATCGAACATTATACAAATCTTTTTCTTCCAACCCCCCCCATTCCAAATATATGCTGATGTGTTCAGGGCTACTACTATACATTCGGGGAAATATTGTTGTGAAATTCTTATTGTAAATAGGTTTTGTTTTTCTGTTGGTGACTTTATATTTTCCATCGATTTGAGTATAGGTAGGTTTTCCCTTTTTTATTGTTGGACGTGGTGCATTGAAATACTGACCTTTAAATAGTGGCCGATCCCCATATTGTTCGCGATTCAGATAATACATTAACGAAAAAACGGTTTCAGGACTGTTTTCGTCCATAGGTGGATTGGCAAGTGAACGGATTACAATCATTGAAAATGATGAATATCCTAATATTATAACTGTTATCACCAGTATAATTGTATTAGCTAATACTTTCTTTTGCTGATATGTATATAGTATTCCATAAACCAATCCACCAATTAAAATTGCAGCATAGAATAAAACGCCCGAATTGTATCGTAAACTAAAAGAATTCACAAAAAGAAGTTCAAACTGTGAGGCCATCCATATTACTCCTGGAATTATAACATACATAATGCCTCCAAGAATAATAATTGAAACAATAAGTGCCTTAAACAATCCATTCCATGAGAAGGTATATTTTTTATAATAGTAAACCATAACAATCGCCGGGATAGCCAGCAGATTCAACAAATGTACACCTATCGATAAACCCATTAAATATGCGATAAGAATTAGCCAGCGGTTGGCATATTTTTCATCGGCCGTATTTTCCCATTTCAGAATAGCCCAAAATACAACTGCCGTAAAAAGAGAGGAAAGTGCATACACTTCACCTTCGACGGCTGAAAACCAAAACGTATCGGAAAAAGTATAGGCAATCGATCCAACAAGTGAGCTGCCTAAAATAGCTACTATTTGCCATGTTTTGATATTTTCGCCAGGATTTACCAGCTTAATAGCCAGATGGGTAATGGTCCAAAAAAGGAACATAATAGTAAATGCACTTGCCAGACCTGATAGGGCATTGATCATAAGTGCTACTTTACTTACATCGCCACCGGCAAACAATGAAAAGAATCGGGCTATAATCATAAATAAAGGAGCTCCCGGTGGATGTCCAACCTGCAGTTTATATGCACTGGCTATAAATTCTCCGCAATCCCATAAACTTGTAGTTGGTTCCAGTGTGAGTAAATATACAGTTGCTGCAATAAGAAATACAACCCAACCAAGGATTCTGTTATAAAATCGTAACGTATTCATCGGGTAAAATGTGTTTTAGCCACTAATTGTATTAGGGGCAACTAAGATAATGATTTTATTAAGTCAGAAATGCCTTCTTAAAATAACACCTTCCGAAATCCTTATAAAAAATGTTAATCGGCTTTTATAAACAAAAAAAAGAGGATCGAATTGATCCTCAACATACAATATAATTTATTGATTTTCTATTAACAGGTATTAAAAAATATTAATAAAACCACCCGAATTTAAAAGAAAGGAACATTGAAGGCCTTGCAAAATCGCGAAAGGAATAAGTTGTTCTATCCACTCCCGGTCCGTTAACAAAACTAACGGAAGTACCTGCCCCAACTTTGAAGAAGCGGGAAAAATTAAGTTCTACTTCTGCAATAGGAGTTACAACAAATACAGGTTGAGAGGTTATTTCATCCAGACCAATGATATCCGGATCTCTCTCAGTAATATTACCCCAACCTGCTAATGCCGAAAGAGAAAGATGTACAGGTCGATTTGAGCCCAATATAAATCCGAACCAAAATCCTCCGTGTCCAAATTCCAGATCGTGTGCGGGCTCGCTTTTATAGGGTACCGGTGTTGTTAAACCTAGTCCATATCCTCCAAAGAAAAAACTATTAATCATAACTCCTCCACCTCCACCCATCATATGAGCAAAATTGTTTCCCACAGATGTAAACTGCATCATAGGTCCTCCAAATCCGCTAACCATCAATGGCCTATTCCCCCGTTGAAAAATGGTTTTAAACTCCTCGTCCTGAGTATATGCCAAGGATACGATAAGTAGGCCTGTTAACATAATTACAAGCTTTTTCATTATACTGGCTTTAAATATTTCTGTCTTTAGTAGACAATAAGTTTATCGGGAAGTTGCATAAAAATAAACTTTTTTGTAAAATAAATTTTGAATGCAGTCAACCCGTATTCAACCAATTAAATTAAAGAATTAACATGGCATCGCCATAAGTGCCAAATCGGTATTGCTCTTTTATGGCCACTTTATAGGCTTCGAACAGAAAATCGTATCCGGCAAAAGCAGAAACCGACATTAGAAGTGTTGAAAGTGGCAAATGAAAGTTCGATACCATAGTAGTTGGAACACTGAAATCGTACGGGGGGAAAATAAATTTATTTGTCCAGCCATCATATTCCTTCAAGTATCCCTGAGTTGAGACAGAACTTTCCAGTGTTCGCATAACCGTAGTACCCACAGCACAGATTTCTTTTCTGTTATCCTTTGCCCGGTTCACTATTTCAACAGCTTTTGAAGGTATAATGATTCGTTCAGAATCCATTTTATGTTTAGTGAGATCTTCAACATCAACTGTGCGAAAATTACCTAAACCGACATGAAGGGTAATTTCGGCAAATTCAACACCTTTGATTTCCAGACGTTTTAATAGTTCGCGGCTAAAATGTAATCCTGCAGTAGGAGCTGCTACAGCCCCTTCATATTTAGCGAAAATTGTTTGATATCTTTCTTTATCTTCCGGTTGTACCTCACGCTTAATAAATTTGGGTAATGGTGTTTCACCTAAACCATACAGTGTTTTTTTAAATTCTTCATAAGTGCCATCGAATAAAAACCGCAATGTACGTCCCCTCGATGTAGTATTATCGATAACTTCGGCTACAAGCACATCGTCTTCACCGAAATACAATTTATTTCCAATTCGTATTTTTCGGGCAGGATCGACTAGTACATCCCAAAGCCTTTGTTCTTTATTCAATTCACGCAGAAGAAACACTTCAATTTCGGCTCCGGTTTTCTCCTTATTTCCATATAACCGTGCTGGAAAAACTTTAGTATTATTAAATACCATTACATCCTTTTCATCAAAATAATCAATAATGTCTTTAAATATTCTGTGTTCTATCGATTTATCCTTCTTTTTTAAAACCATCAATCGTGATTCATCACGATTTTCTGCAGGATATTTGGCGATTAATTCTTCAGGTAAATTGTACTTGTATTGCGAAAGTTTCATATTCTGGTAATCTTAAAATACAGATCTAAATAGTCTAAAACGACCGTTATACGTAAAAAAGCATTTAGGGTTACAAAATGTTTAATTTATTTTGAAATTTTTTTAAAATCATGGCATCTTCTACATTATAATGACCTACAGCGGTTCTCCGTAAATTAGAGAGATATCCTCCTGAATTTAGTGCTTCTCCAATATCGCGGGCTAATGATCTAATGTAAGTTCCTCTGCTGCATTTAATTATAAGTTTTAATACAGGTACTTCATAGGAGATAATTTCAATATTATATATTTCAATGTCGACTGGATCCATTTTTTTTGTAATTCCATTCCGAGCTAGTTCATAAGCCCTGATACCATTGAATTTTTTAGCAGAAAAAACTGGTGGAATTTGTTTAATTTTACCTTTAAATAGTTGTATTTTATCTTCTAATAATGAATTATTTATATGATCAATTGAATAAGTTTCATTAATTTCTGTTTCCAAATCGAATGAGGGAGTAGTGGCTCCTAATGATATCTCAGCACTGTATTGTTTAGGCATGGTTTGTATTGAATCGATGCGCTTAGTTGCCCTTCCGGTACAAAGTATCAGTAGTCCTGTTGCAAGCGGATCGAGTGTTCCGGCATGGCCTACTTTCAGTTTTTTTAATCCGGAATACTGGCAAAGTATTTTCCGCACGAAATTAACCATGTCGAAGGATGTCCAGCGATATGGTTTATCAAAAGGAAGAATTAAACCTTCTTCCAGCATTTCTGCGGTATATTTATTATTCATTAGCTATTTTACAGACTGAAAATTATGGTAAGGCTAGCAATAATAGCGCAGTAAACAGCAAAATATATTAGTTTACTTTTCCTTACGATATTTAACATTAGACGACATGCAAATAAACCGGTAAAAAATGATGAAAAGAACCCAACTAGCAAAGAAACTAAGTTTAACTCATTCGATAGTATTGTTCCACTAAAAATATCGAGTGTTGCTTTACCTAAAATGGGTAAAAGTACCATCAAAAAAGAAAACCGTGCGGCATCTTCACGCTTATTTTTAAGCATTAGCGCTGTAGCAATGGTAGCCCCGGATCGAGACATACCGGGTAATACAGCAACTGCCTGAGCTATGCCAATTATAAAAGCATCGATAAATGAAATACTTTTCTCCATAGGTCGAGTATAAAAAGTAAAGGCTAACAAAAGTGCTGTAACCAGCAGCATACAGCCAACCAGCAACAGATTACCTCCAAATAGTGACTTAACTGTATCTTCAAGAAAAAGCCCTACAAATACCACGGGAATTGCCGAAAATACAAGTTTTGAAACATATTGAGTTTCTTCATTCCAGGTAAACTTAAACATTCCTTCAAATAATCTTACTATTTCTCTATGGAATATTACGATCGTACTGCATACCGTGGCAGCATGGACCACAAGATCGAAAGTTAAGTTATCTGTCAATTCGACTCCAAGAAGTGTTTTACCAATCTCTAAATGTCCGCTGCTGCTAATGGGTAAAAACTCCGTTAGTCCTTGTATAATACCTAAAACCAAGGCTTCAAACCAGTCCATTAACTTTTAAAAAATAATTGTTTGAAATTAATTTTGCTTAGATGGTCTCCGCATTATGGCCCACATTTCAAAAATAAATCCGACAAGAACAATAATCGGAGCCAAAGTTATTCTTCTGAAACTGAAAATTTCCTCACCGTTAAAAACATTCGGATCGTCACTTCTTCCTCCTATCATGAGTGCAA
Organism: uncultured Bacteroidales bacterium; assembly: GCA_964392505.1. Lineage (GTDB taxonomy): Bacteria > Bacteroidota > Bacteroidia > Bacteroidales > UBA10428 > UBA10428. The sequence goes on along the minus strand of CAYMQP010000045.1, from coordinate 484 downwards.
ATCCGATAATAATTATCACAAAACCGATCAGAAGATATGTGTAATTTTCTTTCGGTAAGGCAAAATTCTCTTGATCTTGTATACTATTATCCTTTTTAATCATAAATCAAGTATATAATTTATCTGTTTTAATTCTTAAATATTTCGAAACAGCTGTATAGGTTGAGAGCCAGTTTATTATAATTCCTAAAAATAATACTATAATAAATAGAAGTACCAAAATATTCGTATTGTTCAGACGGATTATATCGCTCATTTCATTCTGTAATAAATAAATAAGACCGATTAATACGGCCATAGCTATTAGTGCTCCGACTATACCCTGTAAAATGCTACGGTAAAGAAAAGGTCGGCGTATATAACCTGCAGTAGCTCCAACAAGCTGCATGGTACGAATAATAAAACGTTTGGAATAGATAGCAAGCCGTATAGTGTTGTTAATAAGCGCTATAGCGATAAGTAGTAGAAAACTGCTGAATATTAG
>CAYMQP010000044.1:16060-17073 GCA_964392505.1 uncultured Bacteroidales bacterium | reverse complement strand
CCCCAAATCCCCAGAATAGATATGATGGTGAAAATAAGAACTAAGCCTATTAAAATATAAGATACCGTTCGTTTTAGTGTTCCCATAGTTTCACAGTTTTAAGTATGACGAATATCAGGAATGTTAGTTACAAAAAAAAGAATTAAAACTCGAATTTTTGAAAAAACTCACCTTCTCGTTGTTTTACCTGCGTTTCAAAGTACTGTCCTGATATAGGTATTCCATTCAAACTGTATTCAACACCGCCCCAATTAAATTTCACCATTCGGAACTCCCGTACCTCATTGCCTCTTATTACAACATACCGGTTAGTGGTGAATGTTTTATCTTTATGGATTTCAAGTGTAATCCCTTCGGGATATTGCTTTTTTAAGCCATTTAAATACTTATCTCGCTCACTATCGTTAGCAAAATTCAGATCAGCTAATTTTGAGGGTTTTGGCGAAGTAGTCTGATTTGCTGATGTAGTTGTAGTTGTTACATTGCGGTTAGCTTCCTGCACGGCCAGAATGCGCTCAAATTCTGCTATCTTGTTCAATCGTTGCTGAGGGTACTTTTCTCCGGGTTTTAATTTCAAGGCTTCCATATAAGCTGTCTTGGCCGACGGATAATCCCTCTGGTCATAGGCCTTATCGGCTGATGCTATGATGTTATTGTATTGTTGTTCAAAGGCTGCGCGTTCCTGATGTTCTTTTTCAATTTGTGCGAGCTGCGTATCAATTTTAGCTATCTGACTGGTTGGATATGCTTCGTTCGATTTAAAACCTAATGCCTTCTGATAGGCTACTTTAGCTTCCTCGAGTTTATTTTCATTATAAAGTTTGTCGGCCTGAGCAATTGCCGTATTATATTGCTGTTCAATTGTCCGTTGCTCATTTTCCCGTCTGGCTTCTTCGGCAATCAGGTTATCTATTTTCGTAATTTGTTGCTGAGGATAGGTTTCGGATGGCTTAATGGTCAAAGCCTTTTGATATGCCAATCTTGCTTCGGTTAATTTTAATGATGCCAATTAA
>CAYMQP010000044.1:3513-16050 GCA_964392505.1 uncultured Bacteroidales bacterium | reverse complement strand
CTTCAGCAATAGTGGTTCTATATTGTTCATCACGGGTACGCTGAGTGGCAAGCTGCCGCTCCTGTTCACGCAACACTTCGTCGATCTGGGCTATTTTTTGTCTGGGATATACTTCGGTTGATTTCAAAGCGAGGGCCTGCTCATAGGTTGTTTTAGCTTGATCATATTGTTTTGCAGCCAAAAGAGCATCAGCCCGGGATATCAATTCGGTATATTGCTGATTGGCTACTTTTTTTTCATTTTCCTTTCGTTCCTGTTCAGCAAATATTTCATCAATACGGGCAATTCGTTGCTGTGGATATGTTTTATCCGGCTTCAGGCCCAGAGCTCGTTGATACGATGCCTTAGCTTCGACAAGTCGAGAAAGGCTGAATAAATTATCGGCTTCCTGAATTGTTCTGGTATATTGAGCGTCACGAAGCTGTTGTTCGGCAGCATATCGACGTTCAGCTTCTGCGAGTTTTGTTTTAGCCTGTAAGTCGTCAGGTTTTTGTAACAATGCCTGTTTATAGGCTTCAATGGCTTGCTCATATGAAGCAGCTGCAAGCAATTTATCACCATTATCCACGGCTTCGGTAAAGGCCTTTTCCAAAGCTTTTTGCTTCTGAGCTGAAACTGACGCCTGTAAGCTTTTAACCTTATTGATCTGTTGCTTGGCATAGGTATCATTCGGATCGAGCTGAAGCGCCCTATTATAAGCTGCTTCGGCAGCTTCATAATTATTTTGAGCCAAGAACGCATCGCCTTCATCATGCGACTCTTCTATTTTTTTTCGTAATTCAACTTTTTCTGCCTGAAGATTGGCAGTGCGTCTTTCATCGAGAATTCGGTCGACTTCGGCAATTTTTTGTTGAGGATAACTTTCTTCGGGTTTCAGCATGGTTGCTCTGTTAAAGTGTTGTCGGGCCGATTCAAGATCGTTCGATTGAAAAGCGCTTTCACCCATAGCCAAGGCTTCCAAATAAGCTTTTTCATTGGCTTCCTGTTGAAGTATTTCTTGTTTCTGCTTGGTAATAAGCGGTTCTAGTTCAGTTATTTTCTGACGTGCAAGAGGTGCATCGGGCTTAATTACTAAAGCTTGTTCATAGAATCCTTTTGCCGTTTCATAGTTTTTTGAATTATAAGCAGCATTCGCCTGAGCTATAGCCCGGTTATAGGCGTTTTCGATTTCTTGTTTCTCCTGCGTGGCTTGCTGTTTAGCAGCTATCATCGCATCTATTTCAGCTATCTTAGAGCGTGCATAATCGCTTTGCGATTTAAAGGTAAGTGCTTCTGTAAATTTTGCTCTTGCCGCTTCAAGATCGTTATCTGTTAATAAACGGTCGGCTTGTGAGATGGCTATGTTGTATCTTCTCTCATTCATAACACTTTCACCAGCAGCTTGCTCAGCTTCAGTTAACTTTCGTTGTGCTGTCTTGTCATCGGGGTAGATATTCAGGGCCTCTTCGAATTTATTTGCTGCAGCTTCATATTCACCTTCACTCATTAGCCGGTTTCCTTTATCCAAATTACTCTGGTATTTATCATTCTGACAATTATCAATATTCTGTAAAAGTTTATCGATTCTTCCCCGCATATTTCGCACATATCCTTCATCGGAAATAAAATCTGCTTTATTTGAACTGTACTTAATGCGATCGACCGGATCGTCTAGTGCTGAGGTATTAACACCCTCGCAGCCCTGAAACAGGCCAATTGCAAACTCTATGGTCCAACGTCCTGTAACTTCGTTCGGAATTTCTGTATTAAAAGCAATTCTTTTCGATAGAAATCCGGTTTTTTGCACCTCTATAAGGTACTCATCATTAATATCCAGATCAAATTTAAATTCACCGTTCGACTTGGTATAAACTGTTTGAATCTGAGCACCATTTTTATATAAAATAGCCTTGGCATTGGCTAAGGGTTTCAGATCGCTTTCTGCTGTCCCAATAATTTCGAGTATCGACGATTGTGAATAAATTTCAACAATCGGGATAAAAAGAATAGCAGTATAAATAAAAAAACGGATGATTGACTTCATAAGTTCATACTTTTCTTAATCCAGATGTTTAAATAATAAAATTTACAACAAAAAACTCGAAAACGTTCATTATAACTTAACAAACTTTCTGGTTGCAATTTTATTATCATATTCTATTTTCAGAATGAATATCCCCTGTTTAAAAATCACGTTTGTTTCGAATTGAAAATTAGATTCGGGCTGGAAGATCTTTTCCTTATGGAGTATATTACCCATCAGATCATAAACCGACAGTATAACATACCCTTCAGGTTTGTTCTTTAACAGAATTTGAAGAATATCGTACGTAGGATTTGGATAAATAGTTACTTCATCAAAAGGATATTCACCAAATCCGGCGTCGATTATAGGATAATAATCAAGCACCAGCGGACTGATGGCTAGACTCGCACTATAGTTTTCTTTTCCATCGGTAAGAAATCCCCAGTCGTTTTCTCTCCACACAAATGATGAATTTTTTTCATAATCGTCGTGAATTACAGTATATAAGGCAAATGTATCGGAAGGTTCAGGGTAGTTTAAGGAGTATCCTACAAAGAAGTCGCGATCAACAAGAATCAGTGTATCCAGCCGTATATAGTTTTCGTATTCGTCAATTAGTTCAAACAGGTATAGCTCTTTTTCAAAAATCAGCTGTTCAGGAATATCACCTCCTTCCCATATCAATAATTTTATACTTGAACCCTCATCAGCGGCATGTGCTTTGGCAGCATATAAATTAATCGCATAAATATATTTTGATCCATTTCGGTAAAAATGTTCGGCATAAGTAGTTGAAAGCAACGAATTATGTCCGGAGATATAGCCCCATCCATTTTCGCAGGGTATAACTTCTAATACATCGTCTAACAGTATATTCGATAATATTTCCATTAATCCATGGTAGGGTTCCAGATTGTTTAATACTAACGTGCCCGTATTCTCCGGATCGAGCCAGACTTTAAGTTGATTATCTTCCTCGGGGTATGAGTCCCAAGTATCGCTTAATTTTTGATAACAGTCGTTAATAGGTTCTGCACATTGTAATCCTCCGCCCGAAAGTGTTCCTACAAGCCTATTATTACTATCAAAAAGGGGGCCACCTGACGAGCCTGCTTCGGTGGTGCCAATTTCATAATCATTTATCAGCCAGTGGGTTCCTGGATCAAAATTAAGAAAACTACCCGTTTGAATCCAGTCAGAATCGTTAGCAAATTTCTTTACATCACCTTCGGGATGATGAATGGAATAAGAATAATCGAAATAATTGCCCGAAGCATCCCAGCCTGAATAAACCGGATAATAATCGACAGGGGGTTTTTCAGTTAATTCTATCAGGGAAAAGTCCATGGTTTCTGCTCTGCTTTTCAAGAAACTTCCCGAAATGGATTTTATATTACCATCGGGCCCATCACAGTATGGACTTTCGTAATTAAAGTATATCATGGTATGGTGGGCTGCATACATATCGTTTACACAATGACCAGCAGTAAGTACATAGGGTAAGCCGTTTTCACTGGCATTATTAAGAAGAGTGCCTGTACACCTAATACGTCCGTCGGTTCGTTCAATTATCAAGCGGCAAACAGCATATTTCTGGAGCTGAATATCAGGATTATCGATACAATTGATATCGATATGACATTCGGCTGACCTACCAAACCATTCATCTTCATTGGATTTTTCAGAAATGTCTTCTTCAAAACCAACACTTACTGTTGATATACCAAACTGACCATATTCTTTACTACTGGCCTGTAATTGAAGTTCGATAATAATGCTATCGCCAGGTAAGGATGTCACTGATAGTAATCCGGTAGTTTTGTTATTTCTGAATGTATAGGCTCCAGATCGAATTTTGCCACGAGGCGTATAAATAAAAACCTTTACTCCAGGTGTAAGTATAAACGGATCGAACGTTACTCCTAGTGAAGTGGCACCAGGCGAGGTTATCCCTAATCGCCAGATTCGAGTATGAGTATCAACTTGATTCCATTTACCATTTTTTAAAGGATTTATATCGACAGGTATTGTATATGCAAAAAAATCGATTTTATAATTTTCATTAGTTTGTTGTTTTTTATAAAATGTATCAGTCTGTACAATAAAATCAGAATTCATTAGCAGATAAGGTATATCATAATTTCCATCGAACGATAAGCCATGAAGAATGCCTGAATATTCAATCTGTGAAAAGACCGGGTTGCAAACAAATATTATGAACAATATGAAAAATATATATTTATTGTACTTTTTTAGCATGCTCAGATTTATTTCACACAGTATTTGTTATCCATTCAATTATTACGATGGATCCGGTCTCTTTTCTTACACAATTGATTTTAATATTTAAATATAGTTTAATTCATTCTTATCCATAGGCAAATTTTTTAAATCATTCGGTATTTATATTGATTTTAAGTTTGATAAAAAATACCGGTTTTATTAATAAAACAGGGAATTACCAGTACTATTATACAACTCATACAAACTTATTTGAGATATGATTTAGTGTTATATGAAGTAAAATATTTATAAAACCACGCAACTTTTTGTCTACTACATGCATCTAAAACCTGAAATGCTTTGAAAACAAAATTTAGGTTTTGGCATATTATTTGCATAATAAATGAAAACAACCAACTATCTCAACCATGAAACATTTCAATAATAAACTGATATCAGAGTATCCTTTGACAGAACATCACGATATCGAAATATATTCCAAATATTTATATAATAAGCTATTTCGGGGCTTTTACTATGATTCCGAAGATAAAAGTTATGGTATTATACTAAGTTTTTTAAAGGGTAATACCGATTCGTTGAACCTTTACGCACAAGAATCTAAATCGGGCACAGTAACACTGGATTATAGGATTCATACCGATATATTTACTCTGGATCAACTGGCATATGATAAAGTGTTAATTTCAGCTACTTCTTTCGATCGGGAAGTGTTGATACCCGAAAAAGGATCACTCGATTTTCCTAAGATTGTTGAATTCACAATACAGGTATTAACCCGCAATTCTATTTACTTACGGTTTTTAAACCATGAGTTGTTCACACCTCCGATCAGTTCATTTCAAGGTGGATTGGTATTATCGCGCGAGCATCATAGTACCAAAAAGAACAAGTCGAAACTCGAAGTAGAAGCGGGAGAATTATTTTAATCAGATTAAATTTGATTCCCAAAATAAGCCAAGACGAATGACAGTTAAGGTAGGGCCGTTCCATAATTTGGAACGGTTTTTTTATAGTATTAATCCCAACGACCGTTGATAGTCGTTCCACACGATTGGCACTTACCATTTTTCAAGTTGTTTTTAAGAATGGCATAGCCTCTTCTTTCAATCACAATGCTTTTACACCCTGGACATATTGTGTTTTCAAATGCTTTTCCGGGTACATTTCCAATATACACATATTTACATCCGGCCGAAATGGCTATATTTCGCGCCTTGATAAGCACTTGTAAAGGTGTTGCGGGCAATTGAGTTAACTTAAAGGTGGGATGAAAACGGCTGAAATGCAACGGAAATTCCGAAAAACCATTCGATACTAACCAATTACACATTCGCTTTATCATGTCAAGATCATCGGTCCATGAAGGAACAATCAGATTGGTTATTTCCAGCCATACTCCTGTATCTTTTAAAGTTTTCAGCGTATTTAAAACGGGTTGAAGTTTACCTGCATTTAAACGCAGGTAAATATCATCGCTGAACGATTTCAGATCGATGTTGGCAGCATCGAGATATGGAGCTAGTTTCCGAAGTGGCGCTTCGTTAATATAGCCATTTGATACCATCACATTCATAATACCTCGGTCATGGGCAATTTTCGAGGTATTGTACATATACTCATAAAACGAAACCGGTTCAGAGTATGTATAAGCAATGGACGGACATTTATTTTCGATACACGATTCCACAACCTGCTTAGGAAAAAGATTATAGTTTTTAGTTTTATATGGCGATGTTTGCGATATTTCCCAGTTCTGACAATTCAGACAGATGAAATTGCATCCTGCCGTGGCAATAGAATAGATTCTGGATGAAGGATGAAAATGCAATAGTGGTTTCTTCTCAATAGGGTCGATATGCACTGCACAAGGATTGCCATATGCGATAGAATATAATTTTCCGTCTGAATTTACCCGGTTACGGCAATCGCTAATCTCCCCCGGGCGCAAGTCGCATTCGTTAGGACAGATTTCGCAACGTACTCCCCGTGGAGTAACTGTATAAAACATTCCCTCATGCGAGAATTTCCATAAATTGTTTGTACTAGTATTTCCTGCAAGCCTTTCTAATCCAATGCAATATATACCGCAAGTGCTTGCCAATCCTCTTTTAATAAACTGCCTTTTATTAATCTTTTCCATAAGTCATGTTTATTTCCCCTTACTAATACATGTATAAAGTTACTACAATAATTTTCATTAATCGAGGATGATTGTAAGCAATAAAAGGCGATTTAAATTATCGGCCGGTTATTCCCTTATAACCGAAGAATCCTAACAAAATACCTATTCCGTTCATGACTGCTATTACAAAACATGCTCCAGATATTCCGAGGATTGGTAAAATTACAACTGAAACAGTTACCACCCCTGCCGCAGCACCTAACAAATCAGCAGCATAAATACCCGATGCAGCCTGACTAATTTTTATTGGTGAAAGTTTTGTGGCTGTAACATACATAAATCCAATGATGTACGAAGGCAGAAGAATCATAATTAGAAAAAGTATCCAACCCAGACTGGAAGGACTTTGCTGCTGAAGTTTAAAAATAAAAGGGAAAGTTAGAAAATACAGTGTCATGATAATTTGTGCCAAACGAAAATACAATGCATGATTTACTATTTTCCTGGCAATGGCCGAGCCTAAAACTAATCCTAACATAAAAAGGGCAATAATTAATCCAATGGCACTATAAACAAATCCATACACTACCTGGAATGTAAAAACAAGCAATAGTTCGGCTGCAGCACCGCTAAACCCGGCAAGAAATACGCCTGATGCGTGTGATCGCATTAGTGATAATGGAATCAACAATAAAACTATAATGATAAGCCATAATATCTCCTGAGCAAAATTAAATTGCGACAGATAACTTAATACATTATAAAAAACCGGTAATGGCTTATTATCCGTATTGATCAGCGATATATTGGCAATTTGTTTCTTAATGAATTTACTCCTTTCACTAATACTATAATCGTCGATATAGTATGAATTAACATAAAGATTTTCTATCGGATGTTGAGACCAAAGACTTGCTATCGCTGTACTTAATGCAGAATCGGAGGCAAGATAATAGTCCCTTTCTCCCGGAATAATTATAACATTCCTGAAAAACTTTTGCAGGGTATTATACATTAGAGCTGAAGTACTAAGCTGTATATTACTCAGATAATTCCCTGAAGGATTAAGGCCGTAAATTACAACTCCTCCGGGTTTCATCCGCTGCGACAGAATTTTAACGAATTCTGTAGTGTACATACGGTTTATTTGAAGACTAGCCGGATCAGGCAATGCAATAATAATGATATCATATTTATGGTTACTGTTACGAATGTATTTCCTGACATCATCGAAAATAATATGGATTCGCGCATCCTCAGGTATCGGAAAATATTTCTCAGCCATTCTCACAAGTTCCGGATTAAGTTCAATGTATTCAATTGATTTTATATTCGGATATTTTAAAATCTCATCAAGCATGCCTGAAACACCTCCCGAAACTAGCAACACATCGGTAGACTTATCATGTTGTAACATGACATAGTGCACATATTCCTCACTAATTATTTCGTTCTGGCTTGTAAAAAGTAAATTTCCATTTTCATAAAAGTTGTACTGATCAGATTTCCTGGTAATGGTAATGTTACCATAAAATGTCTCCTTTGTATCGACAACTTTCTGGTTGCTATATAATTTTGATTTAATAAAATTGTTTATGGGAAAGACAAAGGTTGCAGTAAACAAAAATACTATAAGCAATGTACTCAATAAATAATCTTTACTTTTTGCTAAAAAATATAAGCTCAGCTGCAATACTATTCCAATTAACAGCAACGATTGGATAATTGAAAGCCAATATAATAATACAAAGGAGCTAATTAATCCACCTGCCATACAACCTATTGCCTCCCAGGCATAAACCCTGATGAAGCCGCCTTCGATTTTGCGTGTATTCTTTATGAGCAATGCAAATGTGGTTCCGGTGAGCAGACAAATAGGAAGTAGCAATACAACAACAACCAGGAAAAAGTATGCAGGATGAATAAGTACACCCGGAGGAAATACTATATTCCGGAGGATATTTAACAACGGTATTAATATAATAGGCAGCAGGCTGTAGATCAGAATAATTCTGTTTATTATTGTCAAACTGGGTACTATTTTAATTTGGCTGCCCAGCCACACCCCTGCTCCATTTAGCAACATCCATATGCCAAGCGTCCAGATCATGAGAATTTCATTTCCCTGAAAAACCATTGTGATTTCACGCATGATAAGTACCTGGATAACCATAGAAAGAAAACCGGTTAGTAAAATCAGATAACGACCGGCTGGTTTACCAGTATATTCAGGTTCATGAGAATCGGTTAACTCTTTTCCTTTTTTATCCTTTCTTTTAAAAATATTTGTGTAGAATTTCCAGTGCCATGTAAAATGAAATATGGCTATAAAACTCATCCCTATTCCAAAATCGACATGCCATTTAAGTATGGTTTTAATAATGGTCCACTCCAACTTATAATTAATTTGAATGGCTAACAACAAGCCCAAAACGGCAGCTACCAAAAATGTCATAAGCAATAACGAATTCCATATCCGGCGATGTGTAAGCTTCGACAGAACACCCGTTTTCATCAGAACAAAGCTTAACAAATAGAGTATTAAAACAATGCTGACTATGGGTATCAGATGGTAAGGTACTTGCATGATAAGCGCTACTTCAGGTATTCATGTTCGTGAAAAACAAGAGCCTCGTATGTATAAAGTTCGGCATCCTTCCATCCTTCCCAACCAATACCCGCCTTATCACGTGCACAATGACCCAGAAACTCTTCTTTCGTCCACTTGGTTCCAGTGGCAACCTGAGGTAAAAAAGTACCTGATTGATAGCCCTTGCGAATATAAATACCATGTTTTCCAAGTTCAAATTCATCGATCGAAGCGATTTTATGTAGCGGCGTAAGAACCGAAATTTCTACTTCGGCATCTGAAAGTTCCTGTATAGTTAACGGAGGAAAACGCGGATCACGTGTAGCCGCTGCAATAGCCATTTCCTGAACCGTTTGGTAAAGGGGTTTTTCCGAACTGAAATTACCTATACAACCTCGTAACATACCTTCCTTTGTCAGTGTAACAAATGCACCTGCCTGAACAAGTAAATTTTCTGGCATTGAATCTTCCGATGGTTGAGTATAAGTTCTGTTTGTAAGGTATTCAGTAATGGTGTTTCTCGCTAGTTTGAGTAAATTGGTTTTATCGGAATCGTTAAGTTGAAAGTTCGCAGTATTGCTATTACCGGTGTTCTTTACCAAAGCAATGGCATAATACCCAACAACTCTGTCTATTTCCCCGTAGGGACTATCGCCCGAATTCCGATAAATAATTTTTTGATATTCAACATTGTCGAGCTTTTCTGTAATATTCAGGAGGGTATATACCGAAGTCCAGCCACACATAGCAGTAACAAGTCCTCTTGTATTACCATTCTCACATTTGCTTTTAACCTTTAAAAAATTAGCAGTTGAATTCGATACAATAGCATCGGCCATATTTCGGTCGGACCTTACGGCATCATCGTAAGCAGGGTAATGCGAAAAATCGGTGCTGACAACAAATAAATTATCTTCCGACAAGTAAGGTGCCAAGACACCGGCCAGTTTTTTACAATTCGATTCGGAATCACCTCCAATAATAATGGGTATAATGGTAAAGGATTTTATCAGCCAGTATTGTAAAAAAGGTACCTGAACTTCCAAACTGTGTTCCGTGAGGTGAGGTTTACTATCGTTAGTAATAAAACTATTTTCATTGATGAGTTTATTAGCTAACTCATCAATTTTCACCGTACCCAATGGAGTTTTAAAATTACCATCGCTATAAATTGATGCCCCATTAAAATACATGGTATGACTTGACCCGATGAGAAATATATGCTTATACTGCTTCTCACGATCCAGCAATTTAAATGCATTTGCAGCTACTTCTCCCGAAAAAACATACCCTGCATGAGGTACAATAATAGCTAGCGGATTCGATATATCGGCTTTATCAGCATGAGCAAAAAAATTGCTCAGCATATTATTCAGCTCCGTTGCCGATGCCGGATAAAACCTACCCGCAGCAGCAGGTTCCCTGTCGGGTTTATTTGCTGAATTATTTTGAATTGGTGAATCGGAATGGGCATTACATGTTTGAAGAATAAGAGAACATGTCAGTAATATTAGCAGTCTGCTTTGAATCTTTTTCATCGTATTAAATATTATACCACGATATAAAATTACCCAAAAATGTGCTGAAAGTAAATACTATAATAATGTATGATCAATACCTATTTTTTCCGCGTGATTCTAGTTTTTTAATTGGAATAATTATAAAAAAAGTAATTTCACCCTCTGAAACAGTTGTCAAACAGAAGTTATGTTTTCATCCTAAAAATATTTTTGACATGTCGGAATCCGATGTTAAAGAACGTATTTCAAATCTGAGAAAAATCCTGAGCCATCATAACTATCAGTACTATGTGCTTTCAAAGCCAGAAATCAGCGACTTTGAGTTTGACCAGCTGATGCAGGAACTCATTGATCTGGAAAAGAAATATCCGGAATATTACGATGCGAATTCACCATCAGTACGTATTGGCAGCGATATTACAAACGAATTCGAACAGGTAATTCACAAATACCCGATGCTATCACTCAGTAACACTTATTCAATTGATGAAATCAGAGATTTTGAAATTCGAAATAAACGCATTGTGAACGACGAATATGAATATGTATGCGAACTGAAATATGATGGTGTATCGATAAGTATTACCTATGAACATGGCCGGCTGATCCGAGCCGTTACGCGAGGTGATGGAGAAAAAGGTGATGAAGTTACGACCAATGTCCGGACCATCAGGAGTATTCCCCTGGTATTGCAGGGAAACAGTTACCCGGATTATTTCGAGATAAGGGGTGAAATTATTATTCCATACGAAAGTTTCAGTCAAATGAACGAGCAACGGGAAGCTGCCGGAGAACCGCTCTTTGCCAATCCGAGAAATGCCGCATCCGGAACATTAAAACTCCAGAATTCAACACTCGTTGCCAAACGACCTCTTGACTGTTTCTTTTATTCCATTATAGGAGAAAATCTTCCTTTCGACAGTCATTATGAAAATCTGAAAAAATCGTCTGAATGGGGATTCAAGATCACTCCCTACATGCAAAAATGCAAAACCCTAAATGAAGTGTATAATTTTATCGGTAAATGGGAAACCGAACGTAATTCACTGCCTTTTGCCATTGATGGTATTGTTATAAAAATTAATCGATACGATCAGCAAAAAAAACTCGGTTTAACTGCCAAGTCGCCGCGCTGGGCCACAGCCTATAAATTTAAAGCTGAGCAGGCTCTTACGCGCCTTATTTCGGTCGATTTTCAGGTGGGTAGAACCGGAGCCATCACCCCAGTAGCAAATCTCGAACCTGTACCGCTGGCTGGAACAACGGTTAAACGGGCTTCATTGCACAATGCCGATCAGATTGTACTGCTCGATATCAGAATCAACGATTATGTTTTTATTGAAAAGGGAGGTGACATAATTCCAAAAGTTGTCGGGGTTGATAAAAGCAAACGCGATGCGCAATCAAAATCCCTTGATTATATTAAAGAATGTCCCGAATGTAAAACTCCTCTCGTCCGCCCCGAAGGTGAAGCCAAACATTATTGCCCTAACGAAACAGGATGCCCTCCACAGATAAAAGGAAAATTAACTCATTTTGTATCGAGGAGAGCTATGGATATAGGATTAGCCGAAGCAACTATTTCACAACTTTATGATGAGGGTTTACTTAAGAATCCTGCTGATTTTTATAAACTCAAAAAAGCGGATCTACTGCATCTCGAAAGGTTTGCCGATAAATCGGCATCCAATTTGATCGAAAGTATTGAACAATCGAAACAAGTGCCATTTAACCGGGTTCTTTATGCGCTGGGTATACGATATGTTGGTGAAACCGTAGCTAAAACCCTAGCCGACTATTTCGGCTCGATTGTAAGTATACAAAGTGCCAGCTTTGATGAGCTTACTCATGTAAACGAAATTGGTGAGCGTATAGCTGAGAGTATAATAGCATATTTTAAAGACGAAAAAAACAAGCAGTTGGTAGAAGAATTAAAACATGCAGGATTACAAATGCAGGGTACTGTAAAAACAAACCAAGAAGGATCCCTTAAGGGAAAATCGCTGGTAATTTCAGGCGTTTTCAACAAATACAGCCGCGATGAGATAAAGGA
>CAYMQP010000044.1:0-3503 GCA_964392505.1 uncultured Bacteroidales bacterium | reverse complement strand
GGATATGATTGAAAAGTATGGCGGGAAATACGTCGGTTCAATTTCTTCGAAAACCGATTTCGTGGTGGCAGGTGAAAATATGGGGCCGGCTAAACTTGCCAAAGCAAAACAACTCAATATCCCTGTTATTTCGGAAGATGATCTTTTAAGGATGATCGGGGTATAGGTTAATGACCAACACAGAAAGCAATAATAAAATCCTAAAAATCAAAACACAAAAATTAAATAAATAAGGCTATATTCAAACTTACATATGATTTAACCTATATTCTTTTTATTTTCAGATATTCAGAGGACTAGAATAATGGATGATTGGAAGGATGGATTTTAAAATCACCATTATTCCAACATTCCAGTATTCCATTAATCCTGAGTATATTATATTTACTTTAGAATTTAACCATAAATAACAATAAACAAATAACAAATTCCAATAACAGTATTGCGGAGACTCGATTTATTGTACGAGTAAAAGATCGGTTCTTTCTATAACCTATTCGTTTTATTATTTTATCAACAAACCTTTCCGGATAATAGACGATATTCATGCCCGTTCCGTAAGCATCGGTTCATGGTTTATCCAAGCTTTTTTCATAAACTTGCAGCATGAAATCCTCATACAGTAAATTACACACTTTTGTGCAGAAATACTTCGGTATGAAGGAATAAAAAGTATTCGAAGTAAATATGAGGATTCCATGAAATTGGAACTTGGAATTTATGTGAAATAGGTGAATCACAATTGAATAACCAATGACTAACATAATCAGATACTAGTGAATATCCTTGAGAATACTAAAATCTATTTGGGTGAGAGAGCTATTCGCAACTTCCTGAAAAACATGCCTCGTAAAATGGAGTCGTGTAATATCGATGAAGCCAAATCGATCGGTATTCTTTTTAATGCAACACACCAGGTAAGTTTTGAAATTGTCAAGGAGCTCGTAAAGAACTTATCCGATAAAAAAAAGTCGATTGCTGTACTTGGTTATGTTAACAGCAAACATCTGATCGACCATTACCTGTATCGCAAGGGTTTTGATTTTTTTACCCGTAGCCATCTTAACTGGTATTATAAACCAAAAAATGAAAGCGTATCGGCTTTCATTAAAAAACCCTTCGATTTATTGTTAAATTTGAGTCTCGATAATCCTTATCCGGTAAAATATATACTCGCTTGTTCGGCTGCAAAGTTCAAAGCGGGCATGTATCATGAAAATCAGGAATATTTAGATCTGATGATCGATATTGAAAAGGAAAAACAAAACATGAGTATAATTCAGCATGAGTTGAAAAAGGATTTGAAGAATAATTACAAGAAAAATAAAGAAGTTGAAAAAATTATTGATAAAAAGATTCAGACTGAAATTCAGCTAAATTTCCTGATAAATCAACTACTGCATTATCTCTCTCTTATAAAGAAATAACGATATGACAACTACTTTTACTGGCACGGGAGTAGCACTGGTTACTCCCTTTCATAGCGGTGGAACTATAGATTTTGAAGCGATTAACGGAGTAATTAATCATGTAATCGATGGCGGAGTGGATTTTATTGTCACACTGGGTACTACAGGTGAATCGGCAACCTTATCAAACGATGAAAAAACCAAGTTAATTGAATATGTGGTTAAATCGGTTAATCAACGGGTGCCGGTGGTTGTAGGAATAGGTGGAAATAATACCCTCCACGTCCTTGATACTATTAAAAACACCGATTTTTCAGGAATATCAGGAATTCTATCGGTAGCTCCCTATTACAATAAACCATCGCAAAAGGGATTGTACGAGCATTTTTCGGCAATTGCCAAAGCAAGTCCGGTACCGGTTATTATTTATAATGTACCCAGCCGTACCGCATCGAACATCAACGCTGATACGGTTACCTGGCTGGGCTCGAACCACGGGAATATTGTTGCTGTTAAAGAAGCCTCGGGGAACTTTCACCAGATCATGCAAATTATAAATAACAAACCCGATCATTTCAGCGTACTAAGCGGCGATGATTCAATAACCCTGCCTATGATCTACCTGGGAGGAACAGGAGTTATCTCGGTAGTCGCCAATTCGCATCCCCGGCAATTCTCCACAATGGTGCGAGCTGCTAATAAGCGCGAATGTAAAAAAGCGAATGAATTACACTATATGTTGCTTGATTATATTTCGACACTTTTTGAAGAAGGCAGCCCTGCAGGCATAAAAGCAGCCCTGGAAATTATGGGATTATGTGAAAAAACGGTACGGCTACCTCTTGTACCGGCAAGTGACAGCTTAGCACAAAAACTTAAGAAGCTCATTGCTGAGATAGGTTAGGAATAAAGAAGGAATAACTGCTGCACTATATGTCTGCATTATAAAAAAACGCCATGAATACTGAATAACGATTAACGAATTATGATTTATGGATATCATTCGAAAATCTTTTTTCGTTAATCGACATTCTAAATTCCTCACCATTATAGAAAATATACATACCTGCACAGGCAGGAATCCACATTCTTTTCCTGGATTGACTTCATCGAGGACTACGCCGTTCCTGACCTCCACTACGTTCCATCAGGAATGTTAAAAAGAAAAAGCCAGCTTTTCACCGGCTTTTAAATTTTATTCTACTATTAGTATATGTTGCGTAACTCCACTGTCATTCTTAATCTGCATTATATAAACACCCGGAGAAAATCCACTCATATCAATAATGTTATTTAGAACATGATCTTGCTGATATAGTATAGTACCATTCAAATTTACTATGTGAAGCATGGATTCGGTCTCCAGTTCAATATGAAGGTTATCATCTACCGGATTGGGGTATATTTTAATACCTTCTTCTGACAGATTGTTTAGATTGTTTACAGGCTCTTCGTATGTATAGGTTGCCGAGGCCTCTGTGTTATCGTTACCGGCATCATCAGTAACCGCGCCAGCCGGCAGAGTCACTGTAACATCTCCATCTGCAGCAGCTGTAATATCAACAGAAAATTCAGTGCGTGGTGCAACTACAGCTAAATTGCTTGCAGTGCCATTTGTTATAATAAAGTCTGTAAGTCCAAGTCCTGATATCTCTTCACTGAATTCAACACTTACCGTGACAATTTGCTCATGGGTAGTACCTGTAACACCTGGATCAAGTGTTACGGTTGGAGGAGTACCATCATACATCCAGCTTGTTTCAGCAGCCGGATTTCCAATTCCGTCCAAATCAGTTACTGCACTATTCCCGATTTCCACGCTAACTTCTCCATCGGTATCAGCCGTAATCTCAACCATGTATTCCAGGCCGGCTGTAACTTCTACCAGGTTGGCAGGTGTGCCGTTAGTTACAACAATATCGCCTATTTCAAAACCTGTAACTTCCTCACTGAATGTAATAGAAAGAGTCTGTGTTGCTTCGGATACTAATTCTTCGACACCGGAAAATTCTATTGTAGGCACTCCCGTGGTTATTCCTACACCTGGAGTTGATTCATAGGCCCAATCGATAATAGTCATCGGGTCGATGTATT
>CAYMQP010000043.1:0-17110 GCA_964392505.1 uncultured Bacteroidales bacterium | reverse complement strand
CCGTAGAACAAGCAAAATACATTAAAGAAGGTGATACTATAGTAATCATAAACTCTACAGAACAGAAACCATACACAAGCACGATTACATATTATCCAAATCCGGTTACAGATATAATGAATATTCAAACAAATAATTCTTTAATTGTAAAGTCTCTCAAAATATATGATTTATCAGGACAGTTAATTCATCAAAAAAATGAAGAAATTCCTAACACTATTCTTACAATTGATATGTCATCACTTGATGAAGGAATGTATATTATAGTAATAGACACAGCTTTTGAAAAGCTAGTAAAGAGAATAACTAAGATTAACAAAAGCAACTGTTACTAAGGAGTAATACGCACCTGCCAAGCCTTTAGCATGGTTGAGCAATGCGCCCTTAACTATGATATCACCACAGGAAAAAAGTGTATTTTAATAATAGCTTAAATGTACCGCGATACTATGACAGTTAAAACATGGGGCTTGTGCTCTGTTGATCCCGATGCTTCGGTCGGGATAGGTATGAACGCAGAAATGTATAACTTACGCAAAATAACGTATTAGGATATGCTTGCTAAACGCTTATTACATTCAACTGTTGGCGAAAATTATTCAACAAGTACTCCTATTATGAAACAATTGTACTTAATTCATTTACTAATTCTGGTTTCAGTGCAAACATTCTGTATCGATACTCTTATAGTTGATACTTCGAAAGTATGGTCGGTTGTTTATGGAGAATATCCACCAACAGATGGAGTTAGATATACCACACATTCTTTTCAATTTAAAGGCGATTCAGTTATAAATGATACATTTTACTTTAAAATCCTTGAAAGTTATGATTCTTCAAATTACAACTGGACTTTTACTCGACAATTTATCAGACAAGAATCTTCGAAAATATTTATCAGGGATTATTTTGGAAATGATAGGATTCTATATGATTTTAATCTAAAGGTCGGAGATACTATTACACAGATTAATATGTTTGAACAAGAATCAGATTGGATTCTTGAGCTTATTGATTCTATAGAGTTAGATAATGTCTGGTATAAACATTATACATTTGGGATACTTGACTGTGATGGTTGTCCCAAAGATTTTTGGGTTGAAGGAATTGGTAGTTTATTTGGTGTGATTCATCCTGGAAATTTAGCAATAGATTTCTCAACAGAGCTTCTATGTATGAGAAAAGGAGAAGATCTAATATATATTAATTCAGAATTTAATTCATGCTATATTTATGCAGTTCAAACTGAAATAAATCAGATAAAAGAATTTAATATTTTCCCAAATCCGTTTATCAGCTTCACACGTATACAGCTAAATGAAATTAATCCATCCGATATCAGAGCTATATATTTAGTTAATGCTTATGGTAAAAAGATAAAAGAAATCAACTTAATAAAAGATTATATCCAACTAGAAAGAGAAAATCTTCCATCTGGCCTTTATTTTATCCAGTTGATAGATAAAAACAACCGTATTTATTCAGAAAAATTAATTGCATTATAAAAACAAGTTGCATACATTAATTAAAGAGCAATATTGCCAGAATATTCTGATTTTTAATTTTAAACTTCGTAGAAACATTAATTTTATGACGGTCGTTTTAGAGGTTTTACGTTAGTCTAGTTTAAAAGCAATAAAATGAAAACAAACCTAACCTTAATAATAGCTTGTACACTTTGTTTGATCAGTTGTAAAAAGGAAGAAAAGCATCAGACGTTGTTTCTTTCATCTGTTGGTACCGAATGGGTATATGTGACTTCTTTCGCAGATACTGTTATCTGGGAATTGACAGATGAACTAAAGATAAATAATGAATCGATTTTAGAGGTCTCAATGTTTAGCAATGTGACAAATAGATACTACTATAAACAGGACGATAACAGAATCTATAAATATGCTCAGTATGTTCCCAGGCATTCGATCCCCTATCCTTCCGATCTTCCAATTGATTTAGATACTTTAATTGTCTTCTCGGAACCTTCACTTGAATTTGTTCTAGAAGGGCCCACAGGTTATAATTGGCATAGAAAAATACTGACAGCTCACCTAAATGGATACTCTGAGGAGGAAGTATATATGGAATTGATTAGTCAGGAAAGAATTGAGACACCTGCAGGAGTATATCGATGTACTGTGATCAGAGACGAAGCCGACATCCTGTATTATGTGGCTGATGAAGGACTGATCAAAACAACTTCAGAAGTTGCGGTTGGTGATACAACAGTACAGGTATCCCAAATATTGATTGAAAAAAAATAAACACACCAACAAACTTGCGTTTCGATATACGAGACAAATATTCTTATAATATACCTATAAAATAATCTCTTACTTAATCGATATCATTCTTTCAATACGTATTACCTGCTCGTTGGCAATTATAGAGTAATAGTAAAAACCTAGCTAAATTTTGGGTCTATTTATTTTTTACATACAGTTCTATAACAAAGTTAATTACAATGTGGTGTAACATTAACAATTAATACTGAACCTAAATCGACAGTAAATTCTCCATGAATTTCAACTTCTTCAGCATTTAAGAAAAGCCCATTATTGTTTGTAACATTTAAATTTGATCCAGCAGGAATAGTAATTGATCTAGCAAAATAGGAAATATTGTCATTTATTGGATTTGTTAATAATATTTGATCACTAGTATAAAAACAAGGGTAATACGTAGTTTTAAATCCCTCAATATGAGTATGTACTTGATCTATTTGACATGGTGATAAACCGTAATTAGCACAAACGTTATCGATAAGGTTATTTGAACTTTCAGGACCACACCAAATACATGGATCTGTATAACCTTGTGCAATTAATTCCTGATATGTTGGTGTATCAGTACAATCATCATCACAATAAGGAGCGCTGACACCATCACAGCAAACAGCGCCTGGGGTAGTTTTTGTATGTTCAAGAGAGAGATTATGACCAATTTCATGATTTATACAATCAGCAAAACCTTTTGAATAACCCCAACCGGTGGGATCATCAGTATCTGGCCTTCTATAATTAATATACTCGGGATAATAACCATGTACTTCAGCATATGCACCATTTAAATATGCCACCCCGCCACCAGCACCCCAGCAAGTAAAATATAGATTTAATGCTTCACCTGGATTATTATTAAATGCAGTAGCCAGATAATTCAAATTTTGCGTATTATAATGGAAAGTACTTTCATGAAAGAATACCCCGCTGAGATTATAACTATAGTTTATCGGAAGTACAGGAAGTTGAGCCCCTGCCTGTTGATGCCGTAATTCTACATTTCTTTCCAGCCAATAATTGCACCAGTTAATAATTTCATCGGCATAATAATAGCCATTGTAGTTATTCGAGTAATCTAAACCATCCCAATCTTTAGCAAAATTTCCAGTTCCATCATCAAGTAAAATAAAATGTACATTTACACTTAGTATTTTCGCTTGTGCTGAACTTTTTAGTGTAGGTACAGAATTACTTGGAGGGCTATAATATTTTGGATCGTCAATGAGATCATTACCATCCCACTTTTGCGAATAGCAAAATACATAATGTAATAAGTTAATAAGAAATAGTATATAATAGTATTTCATAATATTATAAGTTTTTGAATAGATATTTTATCTGATACAGACTTGATTTTAATAAGATATATTCCAGCCAGAATAGATGACAAATCAATAGTACAATTTATCTTTTGAATATATTTCTTTAGGATTATTTGTCCATTCATAGAATATATTTCAATAGCTCTTATGAGTTCATCTGCATTATTAGATTTTATTTGAAGTATTTGATCTGATGGATTTGGATAGATAGTAAAATAATTATCGACTTTTAAATCATCAATAAATACTTTGTAATCGATAATTGTATCGCAGGGATTATTCCATATATTAACAAAACCTAATTCGTTATCGGAATAACAACGCAATTCACCAATTTCGGGTATAAAATCTTGGATGTCACAAGTATTATTAAATCTTGGGTAGAAACCGCTATAATGCCCTATCCCTTCTGCGATTCTATAATACTCCCAGGGTGAATTTTCAGTAGGGGAACATAAAAAGGTTTTTAAAGCAATTTCGTTTATAGTCTGCATATATAATGAATCAATAACGACAAAGCCAATTTTTTCTACACTTCCGCAAGGATTAAAGTCATCCGAGTAAAATTGCATAGTATCACCTTTCTCCAGCGAGAAATTAAACAAAATCCTGAATTCGCCATCTCTGAAATAGAAAACAGTATCACCCGATTGATGAATATATTCATCCGTCCAATTCTCTGTTTCTCCATTTGAATTGTAATATACCCTCTCAATAATACGTGTTGGTTTATCATTTATAGTTGTATCTTTGATAGTAGTAAATTTTACATAGCCTTCATCAGGAGGATTCCAATCTTCAACTTTTGAATAATACCATTCTGATCCCAGTGGGGCAAATTCCTTTTGAGCAGTTACTTCCGTTACAAAAAGAATGCAAATAAGGAAATACTTTATTTTTCTTTTCATATAGATAAATTTTATAATTAATCTGTCAATATCATCTTTTCAATCCCCACTATCTGTCCATCGGCAACCAAAGAGTAATGGTAAATACCGGGTTGTAATTCATTCCCGTAAATTGTGATATAACCATAGTCACGTTCTGATATTTGGATACCTTTAAGCTGTTTGCCCTGCAGATCGTATACATATAAGGTTGCATTCTGTACAGTAGACGGTAAAAAGTACTCAATGGTTGTGTCTTCGTTAAAGGGATTGGGATTATTTTGCTCTAGCATACATGTCTGAGAAGTTATAATATTATCTTCTATGGCATTTTTTTCTTCAGTGTCCTTATCTTTTATTTTTTCTTCAAGTTCCTTGATTTTCTTATGTTGTTCCTGCATAGCCGTTACTAGAATAGGAACAAAACTTACATAATCTATTGAATATACATTTGAAGCAGTATCAAATATTACCAATTCAGGATAAATCTCCAACAACTCTTGGGCAATAAAGCCATAATGATTATTTAAAATTGAAGTATCCAATCGTTGTAAATGTTCCGATTCCATAGCAGAAAAATCAAGATCATATTTATATGCTTTTATTTTTAGAATCTTATCAAGAGTTTTTGTGAGCTGTTCGGAATTCTTTTTCAGGCTTTTATCAGAGGGTGTGCCAAACTTAATTGCTGTGCAAAAATCAAATATTCCATAGAAAATATAGCTTTTATACCAGTATTTATCATTAAGTCCAATATATCCTTCATTATCTGTATAAGGATAAAAACGGCTATTATCATAATAACGGTCAATAATAAGAGGAGTCGCATTATACATTCCCGTAGGGAAGCTGAATTTTACGTTATCGCCATGTACATGAAATTGGGTTTCTGGATTTAAAATACCAATGCCTACCTTGCCGTCAGTCTTTAACTTAATTTGTGCATCGGCATTATTACAAATAATGACAGTAACAATCGTTACAATAGGTAACAAAATAGTCAGTTTAAATAATAGTTTTTTCATTTCATTAAATTTTAGGATTTGTTTGATAATGATGTAAGTATTTTGTGTTATTAATGGTTAGCTCAATTATATGACCAAGAATAATATATTAAACTAATTGCCTTGACTTAATAAAAATTAAAAAATCAATAACTCACTAAAAATTTTTTAAGTTTTTAAACAACTTTCTTTGATAAACTCTCCTCTAACTCCTCCAAAGATTGTTGTTCAATCCTTCACGCATCTCATCTCTCTTTTAACGGCTTAATCAATTCCACATACAAGTAACGAAAAATTTAGATCATTTCAAAATAGCATATATAAAAAATTGTTTTGTTATAATCCCTTAACGGTTATAAATAATTTCATAATAAATCTAGTAGTAATTGATTCACCAGGTACGGGCTTATTTTACAGTTATAATATCACTCACCACCGCACTCCATTCGCCATCATTATCCTGAACCTGGAGCTTTATGATATGGATAATTTCCGAATCAATATTTTGATTAAAGAAGGGATTCTCCAAAAGATACTCATTACCGTCGAGACAGAATTTGTATTTTTCAATGTAACCGCCATAATCCTGGTCCTGATCAAAGCTTTCTAAGGCATCGACCGAGAGAATACCATTTTCTACAGAATAGGTAAAAAATGCTACCGGCGGATAATTCCAGAAAACATTCAGATTTATTCTACAGCTGGTAAAAGACTCATAAGGATCAATAAACACGAGCTCAATAATATGTTGTCCTATTGTATCAGGTAAATAGTAAAAGGTTGAATCTGCTAGTTCCCAGATTCCGGAACCGCTAATATTACTAACTTCAAAGTTACATATTTCCTGATCGTCGGTATACCGGAAAATACAGGAATAATTGCCGCCCAGGGATAGTTTATGCAGATCGGACAGCTCAGGATAATAGCCTGAAAGAGTTTTTAATTCAACCACAGGTTCCTGGTTTGATAAAAGGAAATAATCCTTCGGCTGATCGCAGGATGACAGCAGGAAAAGCTGTATTCCTGCTGTCAGAATGATAATAAGTCTATTCAACCTTAATCAGTTTTTGTGAAAACGTATAGTTCTTAAAAGTGAGCCGTATGATGTACGGACCCGGATGTAATTTGCTCAAATCAATGGGAATGATATCCTGGGTAACAATCGCTCTGTCCATAACCATATTTCCGGTTACTGTAAAAAGCGCCAGTTTTATAAACTCAAGCTCATGGCAATCCTTCGAATCGATTAATATTTCATCCCTGAAGGGATTCGGATATAAAAATATACCCCTGGATAATTCCGTCTGGTTTGTTGAAAGGCCGCTATTATTATGATTGACATTTATAAGATCCTCCTTAAGGTTAACCGAAGAACATTGATTTTCACTTGTCACCGATAACGATACATCAAAAGTACCTTCAGTGTAATAGTAGTGAATAAGGTTTGCTCCCCTCCCATCGCTTCCATCGCCGAAATCCCAAAAGTAGCTGTGAACAGGATTAACGGAATTAACCACGAATTGAACGGGATCGCCCGGACGAATATCTGTCATACTGGCTGTAAATTCCGTAAATGGATTGTCAACAAATACATTTACTTCCTGCTGGTTTGTACATCCGTTTTCGCCGGTAACAAGTATTGTATAGACTGTGGTAACCTGGGGCGAAACAGTAATGCTGTTACCTGTATCTCCGGTTGACCACAGATAGTCTGCATAGCCTTCAAGAGTAACAAGTGTAACCTGGTCGCCGATACAAATTAGTGTATCATTACAGTTGATTTCAGGCAGCTCATTGACCGTTACAATAAAATCGGTTCCTCCTGTTCCGCCATGTTCGTTGGTTACTTCGAGATAAAACACAGTAGTAGTTTCAGGAGAAACCTGAATAATTCTTCCCTCCCATGTTTGCTCACCGGCTGACCAGACATAATTCACATAACCTTCGGGAGCCTCCAAACGTATGGTTTCTCCGTAACACATCACTGTGTCTTCCATTTGAATAACGGGCAGGGGGTAAACATAGACCAGGAATGTATCACTCGAAGAGCAATTATTAATAGTTGTTACCCGGATCCAATATTCCGAATCTTCAACCGGGCTGATTTCGATAAAATCGTCGATATGACCGGTCGACCAAAGGTATTCGTGATAACCCGACGGTGCATGAACCACCCTTATCTCTCCCTGGTTCATTTCAATATCCGAAATTTCGACAATAGGATATGGATTGGCAAAGACAGTGATAGTAGCAGAATTTTCGCAACCATTGATATCGATTACTTCCAGGGTATAATTCCGGGTCTGATCAGCAACAACTTCTGTAGTCCGGTATTCCACACCGTTGCTCCATCTGTAATATGAGAATCCGGGCGGGGCAGTTAACGTCACAATATCCCCCTGGCACGCCTCTATATTTTCCATGATCAACGGAGCAGGTTGCAGCACGGTAAGGGTCATTTCCTCAGTTGATGAGCATCCATATGTATTTGTAGCCGTACACGAATAGGTGCTTGTTTCATTGGCAACAACCGTTATGGAACTTCCATTTTCACCCGTACTCCAAATGTATTGAGGAAACGAACCGGATGCTGTAATCGTTACTGATTCACCAAAACAGACATTTTCATCTGCAATTGTAAAACTCGGTACCGGATTAACAGTGACATTTGTGGAAAAGGATTCACTGCATCCAAGGTTATCTGTAACAGTAACATAATAGGTAGATGTTTCCATGGGAGTAACGGTTGTTGAATATCCAAAAACGCCATGGCTCCAACTGTAGGTCTGATAACTCGTCGGATTTGCAACCAGTGTAGCCGGGTCTCCAAAACATATTACCGGCGAGTTAATGGTTACTTCTGGTAATTCCCTTACCTGAACGTAAATGTCATCGTCAACATCACAGCCGTAGAGATCGGTTACTGTCAATTGATAATTTCCGGAATTATAAACATTAAACTGGATGGTTTGCGTATTTGCTCCGGTTTACCAGTGATATTCTTCATATCCATCGGGACCCGTAAGTGTTGCTGTGTACCCGAAACAGAATAGTTCATCATTTAGCGCTTCGAGAGAAAAAGTCTCCGGTGTGTGAACCGTAAGCTGCATAGATTCTGTATTACGGCACCCGTTATAATCTTCTACGGTGCAGCTAATGGTTTGTGAGGCAAAAGGCGTTATGCTTATTACCGATGTCCCTGTAGCTCCCGTACTCCAGATGTAATTCCTGTAACCCGGAGGAGCCGAAATGGATACAGGAACTCCGAGACATGCATCGGCATCGGAAAGAGTAAATTCCGGCAATTCATTTACATATACTTCGGTAGTATAGGAATTCATACACCCGTTTTCATCGGTCACCCAAACGGTATAATTATTAGAACCTGCTTCGTCGGGAATGATTGTTATTTCATTACCTGAATACCCGATATCCCAGTTATAATCCCATTGTGTCATAAAAGGTACCGCACTCAATGTGGTGCTTTCGCCAAAGCAAATTACATCATTATCCACAGTCACCTGGGGTAAATCAAGTACAAGTATATTCATCTGATCGGTAGCACTGCAGGAATTATCGGAAGTGACTGTCAGAAAATATGACTGGGGATTCTGAACCAGGATATTTATATGGTCTGTGGTAGCACCGGTGCTCCATTGATAGCTCAGATTGCCTTCGGAAATGTCTACATGATCAGGATAGTATTGCAGAAATGCACCCCGGCATTCGGTCCGGTCGTTCAGAGTCAGCTCAGGTGTTTCAAATATCTCAATATCCTTTTGAATGATATTCGAGCAACCATAGGAATCGGTTACATCGACTTCGATATGTTTGTACCCGGAAAATGAAGCCGGTGGTGTAAAACTAACCGAAGTAACATTTCGGATTTCCTGTCCATCGACATTCCAGATAATCTCAGGGTAACTACTCCCATTTGGAATTGATGCAATGATCTGATTCCCGCCACATATTGCATCAACCGAAAGAATATCAAAATCGGGCTGGGCACGGATAATTACCTGGTCTGTAGATTCTGAAGTACAGCCGTTTGTTGCTGTGAATCGGTATGTAACATCATGACTACCGGGTATATCGCTATAAAATATATTATTATTTACATCATTGCCTAGGTATTGGCCGTTTCCTGTCATATCGGAATTTCCCCCTGAAAGATTTTCGGGGATTTCATCTGAACAGAATTCGGGAGCATTGAAAGTAACATTTGGTGTTCGCAGTACGGTGACTGTTGTGGATTCCTGCGAATAACAGGCACCCTGGTTTAGTTTATATGTTATCTGGTAATTCGATCCCGGAATATTGGTATTTATTGAATTATCAAGAGAATAAATTACTTCAAGTTTAGGTCTTTGATTTGAAATGGAAGCCAGGTGCGTATAAAAAAGTACATTATCGGGATTGGTCAGGGGATCGAGATATATACCATAGTTATCCCCATGAATCCAGTCAATAACGAATTCAGTAACATCAAGTTCAAATACTGAAGGATTTTCGTTTATTTCATATACATCGATATCGTATCCGGTTCCTTTTGCATTTTCATACACAGAGTTGCCGGTGCCGCTGCTGATTGGTGAGTTAAGCTTACCAAATGATCCCCTTACATCCTGAAGTGATCCGGTGGAAATATGCATTACCAGTTTTGCAGATATAATATCAGCCGTAGAAGGTATACTGCTTAAATTAAAATTCAGTATATTTTCATACCATCCGCTGTAGTAATTCCCAAAATACCAGGCTCCCTGACTAACCGAACTGACAGGATCGGAATTATATTGATACAAGTAGTGAGTTGCATAAAATGTACTTATGTTTTCCCGTCCGTGTACCCAATAAATACCTCCTGAAGGCTCAATACCGGTAAGATGGATATTTCCCTGACCACTGCAGGGGTCTAAATCCCCGAAATCAATATCCACCTGTCCACTGGTAACGTTAACATTCTTTGTCCCCCAGCTTGTTTCTATAAATCCGTTACTCGCTTTGGCTCTTACCTGAAATTGTGATGTACTGCCATTAATTGTAACAGTAGCACTTTTCCCATCGGGCTGAATAGTAGCTCCTGTTCCGGAAACCGACCAGGTAACTGCAAATTCCGATTCGGCATGGTATAAGAACTGGTTTTTATATTCCGAATAACAGACACTCCCGGGGCCTTCAATTACCGGGATAGTAGGAGCCGCTGCAGACCTGCATTCCAGCATCGGAGAATATGAACCTGTCTCTCCGTTAAGAACAGCCCTTACTTTAATACTGAATACAGTGAAATTAGTGTTATTAAAAGTAACATCACATGTACCATTGCTGTTTTGATTTTTAGTTACCAGTGATGCCGGCTGTATGTCCCAATAATATTCAGAATTTGAATCGTAATTATTTATGCTGAATCGGGCTGTTTCACCAGCTCTGAAATATGTTCGTCCGGCAGTCTCAGCCGGTGTGTTTGGGATGGGAATTACATGTATGGCTTTTGAAGAATAATTCGCAGTTTGACCGCAAACATAATTTCCGTAAACCCTGAATGTAATATCTCCCTCATATTCTTCCGGAAAATCAATATTGTTAAAATAAACGTTTTGATTTGCATCAAATTGGTTAAGATATTCATTCCCAACATAATTCGGGCCTTTAATTACCCGTATGTAATGGCCAGTAAAATTTTCCCTCGCCATGTTGTAACGGTAAGCTTTACCTTCCAGTACTGTTCCGGGTCCCTCAAACTGGGCTGTAATCTGTTCACCGGGACCGCGAACATTAATCGTAACTTCGTTTGACCATGGGCCAAATTCCCATCCGCCTAACGGTTTATCTCTTCGTCCGCAAATTTTAAAAGTAAGCGGTCCTGTATAGCCTGAACGTATTGCTATGTTAATAATTCCGAGTGTGGGCATTGAACTGCTTACCAATTGGCTTGGAGAACAATTCACTGCATAATCATCCCAGCAGCTTAACGTACCATCGCCACCTTCATCTTCGAAAAACAATGTAAAAGATTCACTTTCATCATTTCGATTGCAATAATCACCATATGTTCCTGTAATTACAGCCCTTTCAGGGGTGCATCCTGCCTTTATGGCACCGGGATTTAGCGCAAGAACTAAAAAAATGGTTAAGGGAAAGTAGTGTTTCATTATCGTAGGGTTTTATTTATTAAATATTTACATATTTCATTACTTCAAATCAGCAGTATCTTTATTCCTGGATTTATCTGAAAAAAAGTATTATATACTTCGCTTTTAAAATTTTTATTAGCGCCTGCATTGGTAAACAGGCAAATACGTTTTGAAATATACAACTCAGCCCTGATCATAAGACTTGTGCCGAAAACAAAGAATTTCCTTTCTTTATTCTCCACTGTGGAATGGAGATCTTCCATTCCAATATATATTCCTGCGCCGGCACTAAGAATGAAATTATTATGGAAACTAAAAATCTCATACATGCATTTACTGTCAAACATATATATTTGGAACCTGCTGTATCCGCTATTTCCCTGGGTGAAATCAGCACCGAAAAGTAAATTCAACTGGTAAGCTGCTTTTTTCTCAATATCCAGACTTATGCCGTACGAACAGGGTTGTAATACTCCGCTTAAGCCAATAGCATTGGTACCGATACTTCGGTAATAAGATATCTTCTGAGCTCTTAAACCAGCGGATAGGGCTAAAACGACAAATAATATACTTACTTTTTTATTCACTGAACACTTCTACTTTTTCCAAATATTTAAAAGGTATTTTGATCTCATAATTTCTTTTACCGTTCGATTCCAGGAAGTTTATATAAAGTTTACCGGTATTGTTTAGCGGATAACTCTGTATAACATATCCGAGAATTTCTGTCGAATAAGCATTGATTTTTTGTTTTCCCTCCTGATAGATAACGAATCCGTCCATTTTCACACTGGCTTCTTTTTTGTTCAGGTTCCTGCTTTTACCTTCCCTGTATTCGAATAAAGCTTTTCCGTTATTGATCTCGTACATATGTCCGGATCGGTTGTTAACAAGAATTTTAATATAGGTGTATTGCCCGTCAGCCATGATATTGGATATCTCCCAGTAAATTCGGTTCTTATTGATTCCGAAAGGCTGAAATCCGTTTTTAGCTGAAATACAGTGATTCAATCTTGCCCTGATCCGGGTAGTGCTATCCAGAGAGGCACTTTCCTTCGTGGCTATTATCTTATTCGATTTGTACGGATAATAAATCTGCTTTGTATCCTTATCATATTCCAGTATTCCATACCATGTACTTCCGTCAGAAAGCCTTATGGTAACAGATTTTGCCGGAAGGGATTTGAAGGTGCTGAATATTACAATCCGGCCATCGATAACATAATCGTATAACCTTACCCTTGTTTCCTGTTTTCCCTCATTATTGCTTATGGTTTCAATAAGTTCATTATTACTGATATATATATTCTTAACATCGGAGCTGAATTCGCAGGTTGCACTGTAATTTTCATTTACCTTAATTACACCGAGAGGTTGTCCGCTGATAAAGGCCGGATAATAAAATAAAGCTATCAAACAGAATAAAAATCGTTTCATTGGCTTGTGTTTTCAATAAAAATTAATCTGTATCCTTTTCCTATCGGTACTTCCACCCGATCCCTGCCGGCAATTTCTTCCAGCCCCTCCCCTGCTGCTTCAGTAATTTCATCCACATCGTATCTGCGGTAAACATGCTGCATAGTTTCGGAAATCACATTTTTTGATGCTTTATCAGTCTCCCTGTTTGTACGTCCCTGATACTTGATTCCCCGGCTCCGGTCTTCGTTAATCGCATACATATCCACGTTGTATTCTTCGCCCGTATTGCTGTCTTTTATCCTGTGGACAAGAATGTCAATGAAATCCTTCTTTACTATAGCTTTGGTAAAGAGCTTTGAGTTTGCGGCGAATAACTTTCCGGAAATCCGGGCGTTATTTTCCAGAAGAAAGACTTGGAATGAGTTATCCCGGATTACAACTTTTTCATCAAGCTGGGCCCAGTTATTTTCAATGCTTCCGGTTGGCTCTGATTTATTTATTTCGATATGGTTTTCTCCTGTTGAAAATGCATAACGGATATTGGTTTGTTCAGGTTGTAATTTATCATCTGGTTTATTCTTTGGAATTGGTCGTTGATTTTCAAAAGACTCCTGTTTGATTTGTTTTTCATGGACTTTCTTATTCTGCTTGGTAATGATTTTGACTGATTTTTTAATCGTATCCTTATTTTCTTTATTCTCCTTTACGTTTTTTGTTTTTTCTTCTTCAGGAGAATCATCGAGGAAGTTATAACGTAATGGATTTTCCCTTTCGGGGATTTCATATTTATCGCGAGTAAGGGCATCAATCCGGGAATTATAAAGGGACTTTGTTTGCTCTATAACAATATTCGGGGCTTCGAAATCTTTTTCATTCATCTTACCGCTGTTTCGTCTGCCAAATGCAATAAAGGAATATATAATAAGCAGAAGAATGACTCCGCCCACAATTCCGAGAAATATCGCTTTGTCCTTTTGCATATTATTCCTGAGTTATCAATTGTTTTTGTGTTTCCTGATACCTTGTTATTAATAATCCGTGGGGATTCAAAGGATAATTTCTGTTAACCGTTATCACCTGACCCCTTGAACGGAATTGATAAATATTCCGCTGTGAGGAATTTTCGATGATCAGTGTCAAGGGAACCTCGAATTCGAAGGGTTCTTTATGCCCGAGTACTTTAATACTGTCGGTGTTTAAAATGATACGTTGTGAAGTGCCCAGATTGGTAACCTCATTGAACCAGCCCTCTTCCTCCCGCTTCAGGAAAAGTCTTTCCACGCTTTCATCGGCGAGCCATAATGCCCTATCTACCTGGTTTTTCCAATTATACCGGTCGTACTGGTAAAAACAGGTATGGAACATTTCAAGATGGTGTTTGATCTCGATTTTTATGTTTTCATCTCTCTCTACCCAGGTTAGCGGTAATACTTCCCCGTTTTTATCCAACGTAAGCATATGATTAACCTGGTAGCGGTATATTCTGTATATCAATATCGACATTATCAGTATTGAGAGGATGAAAGAAAGAACTAATCCCCAAACAATTACATTGTTACGTCTTATGGATTTATAAATATCTAATTCGGGATACTTTTCCATTTTTCAGGCAATGATTTGTTTCATAATATCACTGCTCTTCCTCAGCAGCATAATCTTGATTAATACAGCGGCCATTAATCCGGCAGATCTGACCGACCTTCCTGCCATAGTCATGGCTATGGTTCCTGTTCCTCCCCAGGCTTCATATCCCAGCGATACTAAAGCATCATGGATTTTATTGGCAAATACAAAAACAAGCATGTAGGGAATTATAACAAGAAAATTTCGTACGTAAACCTTTCCGAGGTTATAACTCATCATCCTGTATTCAGGAAGTATTGACATTCCCAGTATTATAGGAGCAAATAATTTAATTATGCCCATTATAAAGAATCGTTGGGCGACGAAAACAACAAACAGAATAACATCCACCATCCAGAGAATCAAATAAATCCCTTTCATGATCCAATTCAACGGATTTAAATTATCATTGATTTTTCGCAGATATTCCAGAATAAGATCTACGGTTGATGAACCGGAATTCGGGGGTTTCAACTCAACATCCCATAATGCCATAGGAGATAAATCTGTCTGATACTTCGAAATGCCGATATTTTCGATCAACAACAGAATTCTATCTGCCAACGTTAAGATCTCGGTAATGGATATGATAGCTGCCAGAAATACCAGACCACGCAAAATATCATAAGGACTAAGGCCTTCTTTGCTTTTATCAAAAGCCATCCCATGTGTACTGAAACTCTGGAATGCTTTTTTACCGATAGTAAAAATAAAAATGAGTACAGCAATAAATTTTCCGGCATATATAAAAATGGAAAATTCGTCATCAAACAAATCATGAAAAACTCCGTCTATAAGCTGCAGGTTCATTTTTCGTTAAGTTTTTTACCCATTTTTTCCAGTGCCTTCAAAGCTTCACGCTGATCTTTTACTTCCTGGTAATAATCTAATGATGTAATAGTTACAGCCTGTTTTTCATTCAGGTTTTCTTCAATCTGCATCATTAGCTGCATTCGCTCGGCATCGTTCATCTTTGTCTTTCCGGGAGTGATAATCAAATCAAACATTTGAATAATGTTAGTACAACCGTCTATCAGGGCCATTAGATTTTCAGTGATCTCCTGATACTCATCGACACTAAACAGATCACTTTTACCGAAATCTTCAATCATCTGGTTGGTGCGTTCAAGTAATCGCTGCTGACGCTGGATTGCATGATCTATAAGCTCCAGATTCTTAATAAAATCATTAACTTTTTCTAAATCATCATATACTTTTTTTGCCAATTCATAAGACTTTCTCAACTCCTCAGTTTGCTGAATTGATTCCAACAGCTGATCAATAGTCTTTGCCTTAATAATTTGCCTGTCGACAGCTTCTTCAGTAGCCAGATTGATGAGTACAGGATCGTTCACAATTTGCTGCGACCATAGCGAAAATCCGGCAGATAAAAAGCATAATAATAAAATCGGTTTTTTCATGTACTCATATATTTTAAAATGGCGGATTCCATATTACCTGTCTTTTCATAAAGATCCATGATATCCTGATACTGCTTTCCTTCTGTTTGGTATGCGTAAAAAACTTCTTTAGGGATTTCAAGACGATAGATATTACTTTCGTTTCCCAGGACAAGCATAAATTCGCTATAAGGCCGTTCACCTGTAAAATTGTTTCGGATGCTTTGTAACTGCACCTGGTGATGGGGCCTCATTCCGAAACGTTCGATCACACTGTCATAACCCTTGGTATTTTGCATAATATACATAACCTGGGTATTGTCGATAATGGCCCGGCTGATTTCGTTATCAGGTAGCTGAGCCGGTGACTGAATAACTACTCCGACGGCACCTTCATATTTCCGTATTGCCTGATAGAAATATCCTGTAGAGCTCAGCACGGAAGGAAACTGAAGCATTTTTGCAAATTCGTCGAAGAATACGATACCGGGTTGACTCCGATCCTTCCATATAACCTTTCTTACAGTCTCACTTATCAGATGAATCATAATCGTCAAAAGCACAGGATTTTCCTTTACTTCGTCCAGTTCGAAAACAATAAACCGCTTCTCTCCTATTTCGGCATCTACATTATCAGAATCTCTGAACAGGAAAGAATAAATGCCTTTGCCGACAAATTCACTGCAGATATGAAGGAAATCCTCCAGCTTTACCTGATCAGTTAATTCAAGCTTTTTATTTAATACATCCCGGAATTGTTCGATGAAATCATAAAAATCAGGGAAACTATGATCTGTTTGAACGTTCTTATAATAGGCCGAGATTATCTTTTTCAGGGCAACACTTTCCCCGTCGTTAGGGAGCCTGTCTTTTTTCCAAACCTTAAATACGAATGCGGCAAGCTCTTCAATTTTCTCAGCACTAATTTCTTCACCTTTTGACAATCGGAAGGGATTAAGACTTATAGGCTTACCTTCCTCGTATCGGATATAGATTGTTTCTCCCGGATAAAGAAGGCTTAATTTCCGGTACGATCCTCCCAGGT
>CAYMQP010000042.1:0-17214 GCA_964392505.1 uncultured Bacteroidales bacterium | reverse complement strand
CAACATAGCTTATAGTACTGCTGGACTGTCTATTGGTTATTCGGATGGATTAATAAATGCAAATGTCTTTACAAATAATGTTTGTGATCTTGGAGGTACAATCTATCTTGAAAACACCGATGGTCTAGTTACCAATAATATTATTGTAAATAACGAATCAACAGTAATGAGCGGATCGGTATATGTTAATTCAGCCAATACTTCAAAAAGATTTTCTTTCTATAATAATATTATAGCAAATAATTTAGCCAGAGTGGGTGAATGTGCTGGCATTGTTGTATCGAGTCCGAATTCACATCCATATTACAAGAACAATATTATATGGAATAACATAGCCCAAAGCCAGAATTACCAAATTGTTCCTGATACCATCAGATGTGTCGAATATAACCTTATACAAGGTGGTTACTCAGGTATAGGAAATATTGATGAGGATCCTTTGTTTCTTAATCCTTCGGCAGGTGCAGGCGTCCAATATGATGGTTTAAGCGCCGATTGGTCGATTTATCCATACTCACCCTGTGCTAACGCTGGTAAACCCGACTTCACATTCGATAGTATAGGAGTTGAATTTGATTTTGCAGGCAATTCAAGAATACAATTCGACACAATTGATATAGGTGCATTTGAATCACAAGGTCTTTGTAATGTAAATATCGTAACGGATCCTGATAATATTATTGTAAATGGTGACTTCGGAACTTGTGAACTCGAACCCTGGTATATGCATACGGATGAGGGCATCAGTGAGCCAGCTGATTATATAATTTATAACGAGGGTATCCGAATAATGCCGCGTGCACTTAGTTACGATCCTCAGGTTTGGGAAATCCAGCTTTTACAAACATTTACAGCTCCTCAATTGGAAATGATGTATGTCGATTCAACTTACCAACTTACTTTCGATGCATCTGCTGATGCTAACAACCGACCTTGTCGAATAGTATTTTATTTGGCCGAAGAACCCTGGACGCCATACCATTCTGAAGATATTTACCTGGGTACTGATATCGAAACATATACATACGAATTTACAGTTAGTGAGATTTTTCCTTCATTGGATTTTTCACTTAGCCTAGGTACTGATTTGAGTGCGGCTACTTTCGATAACATCCGCTTAGTAAAAGTACCTGCTGAACCACAGGTTAATATTATTAAGCATACGGTTAACAAAAATTTTAAAATCTTTCCTAATCCGGCTAATGCTTATCTGCATGTATTGTCAGAAAATGGTTCGATAGTTAACCTGTACAACCAAGTTGGAATACTTATAGTTTCAACAGTATCGAAGAGCGAAGAAACGATTTTTAATATTAATGATTTTCCTGCAGGTATTTATTATCTGGAAATAAGAGATAAAAAAATATCCTCAATTCACAAAGTCATTATTCAGTAGCCGAAGCAGCATAAATAGACATTATTGCAGAGTAAAAATTATTCAGGCATAACAAAGAATGTTGTGAACGGAATATTAATTTATATGCTCTGTGAACAATCTGGTAATTTTATTAATTTAAACAAATATTGTATAGAATTTAAATTATACATTGTTGGAAGTCTTCTTTAAAACTCTTATAATTGCTGCGTTTGCAGGTGCTCTTTTTAAAATTATTGCCTATCGGTTGCGGATACCGGCTATCATCACCCTTTTAATCGGAGGTATAATTTTAGGGCCTGAGGTAGCAAATATTATTGATCCAACCGCCCTGAACGAAGGTTTACAATTTATTGTATCAATATGTATTGGTATCATCCTGTTCGAAGGAGGATTATCGCTGGAGATCCAGGGATACAAGAATGCTCCCAACCTTATAAGAAAGCTCCTGAGTTTAGGCGTACTCCTTACATGGCTTCTTACAGCAATTACAGCCCGCTTTTTGCTAAAGTATTCTTATGGATTTTCGCTTTTACTTGGCAGTATGATAATCGTTACCGGACCTACCGTTATATCGCCTCTGTTACAACGAATTCATGTTGAAAAAAAAATAAAACATATTCTTAACTGGGAGGCTGTTCTGATTGACCCGATCGGGGTGTTTATTGCACTTTTATGTTTTGAGTGGATGACTATCGAAGGTTCAAATTTAAATCAACTCATAGGTTTCTCAATGCGTCTGATAACTGGCACAGGAATTGGATTTACAGGAGGATTGTTACTATATTATCTATTTAAAAAAAGAATTATCCCTGTAGCTCACAATATAACCTTTACGCTATCATTTATTTTTCTTTTATATTTTATATCAAACTATATTTCGAACGAATCGGGATTGCTGGCCGTTGTAATAGCTGGTATTACTTTCGGAATTAAAAAGCCACACGGTTTCAGGAATATAAAACATTTCAAAGTGGAGCTTTCGGAGCTTGCTCTTGCAGTGTTATTCATAATACTGGCTGCCAATCTTAAAATAGCTTATTTTCTTGATATCGGCTTACAGGAATTATTACTTATTGTATTCGTTATTTTCATTATTCGTCCGATAAATGTTTTTATCTGTGGTTTCAAGAGTACACTAAACTTCAGAGAAAAGTTGTTTCTATCGTGGATTGCTCCTCGAGGAATTGTTGCAGCATCAATTGCTTCTCTGTTTGCACTGGAACTCCGAAATTTAGGTCATGAGAATGCTGTATTCCTCGAAACATTTGTTTACAGTATTATTGTGCTTACTGTAATTATTCAAGGACTTACGGCCGATCCGTTATCAAAACTGCTGGGACTAAAAATCGACGAAGATAATGGCTGGCTTATCATTGGTGCTCATAGGTTATCTCGCCGAATAGCAAAAATCATAGAGGCCCATGCCGGGCAAAAGTGCTTTCTTATGGATACCAATGATAAATCGGTGTATAATGCCCGTAAGCAAAATTTATATGCCGTAAATAATGATGCCCTGATACCTGAAGATGTATCATCCGAAATAATATCGTCTGTTAAAAACCTGCTGGTTCTAACTGATAATGAAGAGCTTAATACACTAATATGTGAAAAGTGGTTACTTTATATTAAAAAGGATCGTATGTTCCGCTGGTCAGAAAAAGAATCTGAAAAGAAACAGATGGGCATACCTATCTGGCAATTTCTGGAGAAACCATCACGTATTTCAGTCGATTTAAAAAAAAGTGATTTGGAGTTAGAGGTAATAACAGGAAAAGAAGAAAAAAAGAAAGTATTATTATATGATAATGTGCTTTTCGAAATCGATAAAGGCTATATAAGCTTTCCTAAAAGAATACTTACAGTAAATTGAATTATATAGTTCAGTAGCTATAACTCATTTAATGATTTAACAATAACCAATCAAATTTCAATTGTTAACGAGTTCGTGTTATATCTTAAAACACGGATAATCGATTCCCAGATAGAAACTCATTAGAATAAGATGCTTTTTTATTAGATTGGTGATCATAAAATTACTCCTCACATGTTCTATTGCATGGTATCCAAGTCTCTCCTTCTCCTCCGGATTAGTTAGTAAATGTTTAATATAGGTCTTTATCTTATCTGTTTCAAAAGGATTGACGAGGTACCCGGTTTTATCGTTGATGATCTGCAGCTTAATACCACCCACATTACTTCCTATTACCGGAGTACCCTGCCACATAGCTTCGGTAACTACCAGGCCAAAACCCTCCTTGGTAGATATATGAATGAAAATGTCAGCAATCTGCATTAGGGCTCCAATATTCTCATCGTTATTCGGGATATTGAGCAATGCATATATATCTTCATCATCGGCAATCAAATCCTTTATTTTCTTATACATTTCCATACCTTCAGGATCGTCAGTAGTGGAATTTCCAACCAAAATAAGCAAAGGTTTCAGCGCTGCACATTCCTTATCGGATTTAAGTTCTTTAAAGGTCTTTACGATAGTTTCCTGGTTCTTATGGATGTCGTATCGAGATACAGCAAGGATAATAGGCCTTTCTGGATCGATATTATATTCATTCAATAAATCACTCAATATCTGCAATGATTCCTGAGTAGTTTTTTGCCTGTTCTTGGTTGTCAGTGGATCAATAGACGGAGGGATTTGAAATACAGGCTTTTTCACTCCCGATTTAACAAAATCGGGATGAGAAAATATAACTCCGTCGTAATTATTTATATAGGGAAGCAAAAAGTTCCAGATCAGATCGTTTGCTTCGGAAGTATCGATATGACAACGCCACACAAGCTTTCCCTCGTATTCGCCATGAACTATTGAGGCACAGGGTTGCGGATCGTGTACAACACTATAATCAGAAATAATTCGGTTGTTTTCGAAATTTCTTCGGTTGGTATTTACATAAAGATCCAGCAACTCTTCAATA
This sequence comes from uncultured Bacteroidales bacterium, assembly GCA_964392505.1. Classification (GTDB taxonomy): domain Bacteria; phylum Bacteroidota; class Bacteroidia; order Bacteroidales; family UBA10428; genus UBA10428. The sequence continues at coordinate 12,900 of CAYMQP010000042.1, read as the reverse complement.
GTAAAATGCTGATTTAGTCCCTGAATAATGTTATGGAATTTCTTGGTTACATTATAGAAATCATCAGTTGCTTCAATACAGTACCAGATACAATCAAGACCTAATCCCCTCGCAATAGGAATAACGCTTTTCAGTATCTCTGCAACACCGCCCCCTACAAACGTTGAATTAACATGTGCCCATTTTTTCCCTTCCAGTTTTCCGGCTATTTGTTTGAGATTTTCAATCTCTTTTTCTCCAACAATTTTCTTATATGCTTTAATATCACGCTCTTTAAGCTTTCCGTATTTCTGTTTGAATTGTTCACTTAAATGACTATACATAATCTGAGTTTTAACGACATCAATACTTATTATTTAAGATAAGGATATAATCTTAATAATTGGTTATAAAGTATGAGAATTTATTATAAAGTCTCCATCGGGCCTGTTTTAACAATTAGTTTTACCTTTAAAAATAATGTAAATCTGTAAAAACCCCGATATGATTTTTTATGATTGGCTAATTATAGCCATATACCTATTGGGAATGATTACTCTGAGTACTTATGTTGGGCCAAAGCATAAAAATATAGCTGATTATTATGTTGGAGGGAGGAAATTACCCTGGTGGGCAGTGGGAATCTCGACTATGGCTACTCAAACGTCGGCCATCAGTTTTATTTCAATTCCTGCTTTTGTTGCCCTGAAAAACGGTGGTGGTTTAACATGGTTGCAATACGAACTGGGAGTTCCCATTGCAATAATATTCGTTATTGCATTCCTGATTCCCAATTTTAGAAAGTTGAAACTGATCAGCGTGTATGAGTATCTTGAGCAGCGATTTAATTCTAATGTTAGAAAGCTGGTTTGTATCGTGTTTCTTATCAGTCGCGGTATAGGTACTTCGGTTGGAGTTTATGCCATAGCTATTATTCTGTCAGTATGTATGAATTTACCGCTGTGGATAACCATACTCATAATAGGGCTGGTTACAGTAATATACGACACTATTGGAGGCATGACAGCTGTAGTTTATTCCGATGTTATCCAGACAGTTATACTTATAGGAGGAATTGGATTATGTATTTATTATGCAACCCATGTTAGTGGAGGTCTGACAGAAACTTTGGCAGCTTTTCCAACTGAGCGCTATAAAACAATTGATCTTTCATTGGGTATTCATTCCAGTTCTAAGGCGACCTTTTGGGCTTTTCTGTTCGGAGGTATCTTTCTGTATATGTCGTATTATGGTACCGATCAGAGTCAGGTACAACGTGAACTTTCGGCGAAAACGGCTGATGAATCGCGAAAATCGTTGCTATTTAATGGTTTGGCTCGCTTCCCACTAACACTTTTGTATGCTTGGCTGGGAATCAGCTTATTTAGTGCATTACGGCATATGCCTGCGATGCAGGATGGAATAGAACATGCTAAACCCGATTATCTAGTTCCTTATTTTATTCTGACACTACCTGTCGGTATCCGGGGATTATTGTTTGCATCGCTGCTGGCCGCTGCTATGTCGAGTCTCGATTCAGCATTGAACTCACTTTCGGCAGTAACTATGCGAGATTTTATGGAGAAAAAGCTTAGCAACACGAAACGTCACATAGCATACAGCAAATGGATCACACTATTCTGGGGTATTTTTATTACAGGTTTTGCTTTTATAGTAGGAAATATTGCTGAAACTGTTATTGAAGGTATCAATAAAATAGGTTCAGCATTTTACGGACCTGTATTAGCCTCTTTTCTGGTAGGGATCTTATCAAAAAGAACGAATGCAAAAGGTGTTTTCTCCGGTATTATTGCAGGAGTATGTATTAATATCGCCATTTGGATACTTCTTCCAGCAATAAATTGGATGTGGTGGAATGTATTTGGTGTTATTACTACTAGCAGTGTTGCTTTGTTTGTTGGTTCTTCCAATAAAGTATTTAATACAAGCAAGGTGATAAGTATAAACCGGTGGAAAACGGGATATAGTATATTAACTATTTACTTTCTAATTATGCTCCTGATCTTATTTTGCATTGCCAGGTATTCATGAAGCCCTTTTCAATGTAGTCTGCTGTAACAGTGACACTGATACAAAATACACGTTAGGTATTGACATTTGGAATATTAGCTTGTAAATTTATTATTAGAATGACCTAAAAAACAGTATAACAACAATTACTATTTATAATTCTAACCATAAAAACCAGCACTATGGCAACATTTTTAATTTTTGGAAAATACACTCCTGACGCATTTAAAGGATTAAGTGTATCACGGACTGAAAAGGCCGTCAGACTGATTAATAAGTTTGGTGGCGAAATCAAATCAATGCATGCATTACTTGGTGAAAAAGACCTGGTTTTCATTGTTGTATTCCCCGATGTCAAGTCAGCTATGAAAGCTTCTATTGGTCTGACCAAATTAACAGGAATTGCTTTTACAACTTCGGAGGCAATTTCTATCGATGAGTTTGATAAATTATTAGCAGAAGTTTAAGTTTAATCAATTTTCACAAGATACTTTATTTCAGTTTCTTAACTTAATGCTACTTTTTGCTGATAGGCAAGAAAGTGTAGGCCAATATGTGGTTAATAAAGCAGGTTAATCAAATCGTTTTTAGTAATATGGCGTTTTAATCAGAATTATAATTTTACAATAAGCATTCTTCTTTTTCTATTTAGAACTATTTTGATTCCAATAATAATTATCCCGGCCAATATAAAAGTAATATCCGATTTGATCCAGTATTTATAGGGTATATAATAAGCACCAATTACATTGCCTAGAGGATAAAATAGCGAAACCCCTCCTGATAAGGCATCTGTAGCAATATGAATAAAAGTTGCCAGCCAAAAGAATAAGGTGATTTTTAAGAATCCAGTTTTAATAGTATGCTTGAATAAATACCATATTACAGGAAAAAGCGCTATCAGGAACCACACTGTATGGGTCCAACTTGTATAGCGCCCCTGTATACTGAAGTGAGGCCAAAGTATATCGGGTAATATGCCGGCAATACCAACCAGTAAAAGTTGTTTGTTGCTTAATAAGGGTTCTTTTTTTGTACTTAACCTGAAAATGTCAATAGCTGTAATGGTAATGACAGGAAGAAATGCATGTGTTCCAATATACATTTGAGCATTTAAATATGTTTGAATTTAAAGATATATCATATTCATTTTTTATTGATTGACTATTTTCACAAGTTTTATTATCTGAATGTTTTGTTGGTTTGTATCGCCTTGTGTAATAACACAGAAATAAATACCATTAGATATACAATTATTACTTTCCAAGACTATAGAATGAGAGTCACTGTTTTGTATCTCATTATCAATTAAGGTTTTTACCAATTGCCCATCGATGCTATAAATTTTTAATGTTATTCGTGTGTCTTCAGTTAGCGTATAATTAATCTCTACCCTATCATTAAAAGGATTTGGATAACACGAGAATCCTGATGCATGTTTTTCTAAAAATGGTTCAAAAAGATCGGGACCTGTAATTTCATCGTGACGAACTATATACAATCCATCGCGGCCATCAGCAATGTAAACCAGACTATCACGAACGGCGATATCCGATACCGATCCACTTGTGAAAAACCAGGCAGTTTCTTTCGGATTTTCAGGATTGGAAACATTAACAATGTGAAGTCCCCCGTTAAAGCAGCCCAGGTAGGCAAAATTGTTTGCCTTTTCTACTCTATATATGCTGTATTCAGTTCTTAATGATCCGGTTTCCGAAGGATTATAAACATCTGAAATATTGGCTATTCTAAAACCACTATCAGCAGCAGCAATATAGGCATATTCATCATCAATATGAACTGCTGAAATATAGCTTTCGCATGTATAGAATCCTGTTTCTATTGGAGAACCAGCATCCGAAACATCAATAATCCGTAATCCTGAATCGCCGGCAGCAATAAATGCATATTGATCTCTAACAAAAACAGATTGAGCAGGCTTAGGTGTAATATAAAGTCCTATTTCATCGGGTGCCGAAGGATCTGATACATCCACTATACGAAGTCCTTCTTCACGATATGCTATATATGCAGTTTCATTTTGAACAAATAAATCTCTTGCGTCTTCTGTGAGAATATACAGGCCTTCTATTACTGGATCTGAAGGATCGGAAATATCGATAATTCGCATACCATTATTCAGGCAGGCCAGATAGGCATAATTGCCTAGTACATCAACCTTATATGCATCTTCGTTTGTCTGTATAAAACCTGCTTGGGATACATTTCCCGGATCGGAAATATCCAATATTCTTAAACCGTTCTCTTCTTCAGCAATGTATGCATAATTTCCAACGACATCGATTCCTAAGGCCTGACCTGCAGTTTCATAATGTGTTAGTTCAAATGGACTATTTATGGTTGAAATGTCGCTAACTGACAATCCATTTGCAAGCCGGGAGACAAAGGCTAAATCGTTAAAAATAAAAACCCGGTTGGCCATCGATAGTTCCGGTATTGATCCCACCTCATCTGGCAGGATAGGGATTGTAATATCAAAAATCCGCAATCCACCATTATAATCAGCCATAAATAAATAATTATTCTGTACAGTTACATCCCGGGTATAGTCATTACTTGGAACTGCCGCTATTTCAGAAGGATCGGTAATATCGCTTATTTCAAGAACTTGCAATCCGCTATTACTACCTGCCACATAAGCATAATTATCCTTTATCTCAATATCCATTACGTAATAATCAGTGTCGTAATCATATAATACATCAATATTTAACGGATCCGAAACATCAATAATTCTAATACCAGATGGGGCAACTGATAAAAATACCAGGGTATCCTCCAATGTTACACTCCATCCATAATATCCTGATTCATATGTGTTTATTTCTTCCGGGACTGAAAGATTTTTTATATCAATTAAATGAAATAAAAATTGCCCTGAAACATAGGCCATTGTATCGTTCACTTCCACATCGTAAGCGAAATCCAACTCATTCATTGGTAATTTTGTTAGAACATCAGGTTCTGTGGGTGTTGAAATATCAACGATGGTTAATCCATCGTAACCATTTGCAAGGAATACATAGTTATCGTGTATAGTCATTCCCCGTATGTCGCCATTGATAAGCGTTTTAGCCAATACAACAGGATTCTCCGGATCAGTAAAATCGACAACATCGAGGTAACCTCCGTTCCCAAAATAGGCGATATTATCGACTACCTCAACACAATACGAAGGTCCATTAGCCCAACGTCCTATTAGGGTGCATTCCTGACTGTCCTGCGCAAGTAAATGAATCGAAATTACAGGTAGAATCAGGATAAGAAAAAATGCATTGTACAAATTATACATAGTAATAAAGATTATATTCAACCTTGAGAATATCATTATAAGGAGTAATAGATAAAACGGCTCAAGTTACAAAGAGAATTGAAATGAGTCAATATGCTAATAGAGATAAATATATCTATTCAATAGTTACATTAAATACAAATTGTAAATTGAAGCACAGGAATCTCGTCACTCCTTATTTTCAATATCCCAACAAGTAATTACTTTTTTGCTATAAACAGCCAAATATTTATTTCCCACACACTGCAGACCATCTATAATCTGATCGGGATTACAATAAACATTTATAAATTTATTAGTGCTTGGATCAAATACATGCACGTTATGCTCAGTTGCAATGTAAATATTATTAGTCAGGTTATTTAAAGTTATACTATTAATCTTGTCATAGTTGATGTCTGCTACCTGCCTAGGTTGGGAACCAGCATTTATTTCAAGAGTATACAGTTCTCCATTATGTAAGACTATATAAAGGACACCACGCTCATTTATATATTCAACACCGGCAACATGGTTATCGAAAGTAGCTAGTGTGTTACCCAGTTTAAATTTCGCCAGATCCCAGTATTGCAATCTCTTGCCATCTCCAATAGTTATAAATTCATCACTATTTATCATGCGTATAAAAACCGTATATCTATCATAGGCATTTTCAGCAGTAGCTAATATATTTCCATTTTGTAAACTGATTTTATAAAGCAACAGGATATTGTCTCCCTTTTCGTTCCTCCCGCTTACTGCTGCAACAATATGCTTTCCATCGGATGTAAAAGATGCTTCCTTTATTGAATTATTATTTAAAACCTGTTTCCACTTGAGTTCACCTGTATTATTGTTAAAAAGGTAAAGTGAATCGTCAAACGATAAGAGGTAAGCTTTGTCGGCTGATAACCTAATTTGCTGATTAAAAAGGTTTATGCTGTCGACAAACCGGTTTGTTTTTATAGAATATTTGAAAATCTGATTTGAATGGTATGATTGGGCTATCCAAAAATAATTTTCAGCAAAAGCAGTTGATTCAATATTTTTATCAGATTTATAAGTCAACAAGGGTTTCTTGATAAAATCCCGGGTTATGCTATCAGGTATGGTCCCCGAAAAAATCGAGGGCTGTGATTGAGGTATATCGGGATTTATCTTCCAGCGAGTGATAACTCCATCGTCAAATGTGAGAAGATAATTATCGTCGAAATCGAAGATAAAATGAGCGTGATTTTTAATTGTTGATATCTCGTTACCCAGCAGATCAAATATCTTTATTTCATAGTATGCATAAATCTTCCCTTCTTCGTTGCGTTGCCCCTGATATGTACTAATTGCGATATATTTTGAATGTGGCGAAAACTCCATTGAATTGTATACATGATTATGTGTAAAACAGGAAAAAAGATAATTACCATCCTGCGAATATACTTTAACCTGAGGGGCATTATCAAGTATAGCGAAATATTGCTGATCTGGTGAAAAAACTACATCATTAATATAATTATTTGTTAAAAATTCAAGTTTATAAACTTCATCCAACACATTGTGTGTTGTTATGCTTTTTACCTGCTTATCATATTCAGAAATAGCATAAGTTTGATTCGTATCATGGAGAGCTTTAAATACAGGCTGATCATGTTCATTCAGGCTTATATAGTATTCTCCATAGTCATCCAATCCTTTAATTAATTTATCTGAGTAATCAATAGGTATAAAAAAGCCAGTAATATCAATACGATAAATAATATAAGGTGTAGCTATATAAAAGTAATCAGGCGCTTTAGAATAGGCCAGATGATTTATTTTACTCGTTATGCCACAAAGTGTATTTAATAATTTCCCTGTATTTGACCATATTCTTATTCTTTGATCTGTTGCCACGCTAACAATAACTGAACCATCGGGCGAAATAGCCAGATGGGTTATGGTTCCTTCATGGCCTCTCAGAATACAGGTTACATCGAACAGACTGTCGATTAAAATAATGTCTCTATTATTGACCATGGCAACATAGTAGTTTTCCTTAGGACTTGCAATAAGTTTGTTAATTGCGTCGATATTTTGTACAATTATCTTATCCAATTTGTCACGATCGTGAAAAACCATAAAAAAATCATTCAGAGACAGAGGTTTATATTCAACGGTAGGTATAAGTCCCAACTTTTTTCCCTCGATATTATAAAGTTGAGTTTCGTTTACAAAAGGATAACTAACCAGAAAAAATTCGGGATTATCAAGAAACCAGATATCCTGTATATCGCCGTCATATTCGAAATCATATTTTGTATAAGTTCTGTTGTTAATATCATAAAGGAAAGTCTTACTATACTCACAGCCAATCAACAACTTATTTTCCTTAGCACAATAGTCGATAGATGTTGGTTCTCCCGCACCGATTTTAACCGAAAATGTATCTGATATACCATTCTTAAGATCGATAAACTCGATAAGCCCTGATTCATTTGCGGAAAAAATTGCATTATTGTTATAATAACAAAGGGCACTTAGATTTCGTGTTAGATCAGAATGCATGAAATCATAGATTTTTTCACCCTGAAAATTCCATGTATCGGCTTTATTGGAATTGTGGTATGATGTAAGTATTTGATCGCCTTTAGAATTTATTTCAAGGAATTCGCATTTCGCTCCAATAGGCCATTTATTCCGAAGTAATAGCGTATCATCGTTTCTGTTATATACGCAAATATTTTTTCCCCAGTCTTCACAGACCAGTGTTTGAAAGTCCCTTGACCATTGATAGCGGTATATAGGAAACTTCAATTGATCTGTCCTCTTTATCCCCAAAAGATCCATGGATTGTATTTGTGTGGGATCCACAGCAGGATTTGTACATGGATTTAGTAAAGGTACTTTATCTTTTACTTGTTGCAATGAATACAGGACCATCTCTCCTTCCTTGAATGTGAAGAAACATTCCCCCATCTGTTTATGCTTTACAAATTCTCCAACAATTTGTGTCGTTTTATAAAATCCTCTTTCAACTACCACCTTCCCACCTGAAACAGGCAAACTAATCCTTGTTTTTCTTGAAGTATCCACTATATGAAATAAGATTTCTGATGAACTTTCCGTTTCAGAAAGATCGAGCTCTATAATCTGATGTCGCTCCCATACCATCCAGTTACCTGAAGGAAAAAACCTGATTTCATCGTTGTATTGTCCCGGACCACTCAATTCTTCAACTATGGGAACCACGTTAACCTTATTGAAATCATCATCCCAACTTACACTTACAAATACTGTTTTATTCCCGGTATAATCTTTGTCAATGGAACCAATCAGGAAGTTGTTGCAGAAATTAATGTTATCAACATGATTAAACTCTATTTTTCTTTCTGCAAGTATTTTGGTTAGATTATTCTCAATTTTTATTTTATCAAAAGGATCTGATATATACCATTTATTTTCTCCGTAGTCGCCAAATTCGCAAAATAAAATATTACCATAAAACGGGAATATAAACGAAGGTGCAACATAAGTTCTGAACACTTCCTCACCCAGTTTCATATCGAATATAACATAAAAGCTGGGGCCTGCATAATCAATCATATCAACCAATACAAGACGTTTTAATGTATCAAGTACATATACGTTGGCAATTTTTGAATCTAAACTACCAATTGCAGTACTAATTTTTTTACCCGTTTTATTATCCTGAATATCCAAGCCCCTTAAACCCTTTATCTGGTATTCTATACCGGACTCATTTATGATTTTAATATTCTTAAAATCCTTAATAGCTAATGGTCCAATACCTGTAATTAGATTAACTGAATCATTACTATTATTACTTAATACATTCTTCGGATTTTGTATATTACAATTTCCCGTATAAAAAAGGAATGGAATAAGGCTTAAAAAAATTATAGGCTTACTCACGGCAAGGATTTTTATTTCAAAAGTACATTAACAATGCAACGCAACGAACTTAAATTTGTAGTAAATAACTGCTATTTTAAATTTTAAAAATCCAATTGAACATTATTTTCAGAGATAAGCAGAGTAATGCTGAGGATCGACCAGCTCCCGGTACCTTATAACAACTTTTTTAAAATCCTCCCAGGTATTACGTTTTAGCGTAGGGTTTCTAAGTAAAGCCGAAGGATGGTAAATCGGTATTACGAAATAATTGTTCCAGTCGATCCACTCACCTCTAACCCTGGCAATTTTAAGATTTGGATCAACCAGACTTTTCAGGGCTATGGCTCCCAATAATATCATTATTTCAGGATGGATCAGTTCAATTTGCTGTAATAAATAGGGTTTGCATTGTCTTACTTCTTCCAATGAAGGAGTTCGGTTTCCCGGTGGCCGGCATTTAATTATATTGGTGATATAAATATGTTCAATTCGGTCAAATCCGCATGCTTCTAATATTTTATCAAGCAATTTTCCCGATTGTCCTACAAAAGGATGACCCTGTATATCTTCATCCCGACCAGGAGCTTCTCCAATAATCATTATTTGGGCATTTAAATTACCCTCGCCGAAAATTACATTTTTCCTGGTTTTTGATAACTCGCACTTAGTACAATGTAATACTTCCTCTTTTAGGTTGAACAGATACATGGAGTATACTCCTGGTTCTTCTTCAATTTATTATACGACCAATTGATTATAATCCTCCTTTAAGGATTAACTTAATAAACGTTGATATTTTCAGCAAATAGTAGTCCGATTATTCATAAGCAACGAATTCGAATGGAAACGAAGTATCCATTCTTAGGTCATCTCCCAATTCTTTCATGTCATCATCGCCAAATTTATAATACCAATTTACGATTACCTTAGCACCCTTCTTATATGCATCTTCTAACTGGCTAAATATTTCCTGGAATATTTTTGTTGAGGAAGAACTGATGAATTCCATTTTAAATTCGAACTTGGTTAACTCCTTTGGATTTTTCAAATAATTTGATATTTCATCCATAACAGGCGAATAAAAATTAAAAGAGCTTGATGGCAGTGAACGTCCGGCTATTTCGAAAATTCCTTTATCGGGATTAAAATCTACTGAAGGTGTATCATAGGTACCCTTAATTTTTAATGGTGTACTCATCTTTCTTATGAATTAGTATTACCTCTCTAATTTATGAAAAGAATCGAAGTTTTAATAATTATCTGTCGTTATTTCTATAAACAAATCTTCTCAGTTTAAAAGATTCGTGTTAAATGAAAAAAGTATATTATTTGTTTTTTATTCTTAAATTTAATAGAAATCTAACCTTTATCGCGCATGACGAAAAAACTTGTACCTGCATTTGTTATATTATTATCCTTTCTTTTTTTATTTACAAACCATGTAAATCAGCCTGCCGAAAACAAAGTTGTCGCCTTTGGAGCTATTAAGCACAAAAAAAACAGAGTGAGTGGTGTTTCGGTTAAAGTATTACAGAATAATGAAGTAGTTGAAGATATGGTAACAGGTCGTGTTGGGGCTTATGGATTTTCGCTGGAATTTAACAATGAATATAACATAATTATTGCCAAAGAAGGATATTTGAAAGAAATAATCCATATTAATACCCGGGTACCAGAAGAGGTTATTTCCTATGGTGCCGATATTTTGTGGGAACCCGATTTTTCGATTCATAAAATCATGCCCAGTCTTTCTGTTGATGAGTTTAGAGTGCCCATTGCCAGCTATAAATTCGACAAAGAATACTGGGGATTTATAGAGGATAATAACTATAAGCTAAAAGTTGAATCACAGATCACTGAAGTTTTAAACGAAAATGATACGCTACGTAAAATTGCCTTCAGAAATACTACCAAACTTGCCGATTCGCTTTTTAACTCGCAAAACTACGAAGAAGCATTACTGGCTTATAATTTAGCTCAGCAGTATAACTCCAACGACAAATATGCCGCCACACAAATAAAATCGTCGAAAAAATTACTTAAAAAACAGTATTCTATCGACGCAGGTTATCAGCAGGCATTACGAAAAGCTGATGAATACCTGAATAAAGGTGATCTTGAAGCTGCCAACAATTACTACCAGAAGGCATTGATATACAAGCCAAAGGAAATATATCCTCTCGACAAATTATACGAAATTGACTCCCTCCGTTCGTATTCCTGGATACAAGCTAATACTGCATTCGAAACATATATCGGTAAAGGTGATTCCCTATTTTCAATTAATAGTTTTGAAGAGTCGAAAAAGAATTATGCTGAAGCTATTGACATTTTCCCAAATAAAACTTATCCCACCCGAATGATGAGGACAATTGACAGTTTAATAAAAATTGAGGATCAGAAGGAAGTACAACTGATAGCTGAAAAAATCGATACTATTGATAAATTGGAGGGGAAAAAACCGTTAAACACCAGAAAAACGAGTTCAATTAATAAGCCTGATAAAGAAGCATCTGATAAACCCGATACGAAACAGCAAAAAACTGAAACACTTTCCGATAAAGCTGAAGTCGCTCATGAACAGGAAATAAAAAAACCAACTACCAGCCGCGAAGCAATTACTGAGAATCGGAAAATAGATGAAACATCCGATAGGCTCCAAGATATAGCTTATAAAGGAGATGAAAAAGAGGAGAACCTGGTAGTGCTTGAAAAATCCCTGAAAGAGAAATTGCAACTCGGCGATAAAAAAGGTTCTTCCCAAATTTTAACCGAAATAGGGAAAGTTTATCAAAGCGAATTTGAGCTAGGCAAAGCCCTTAAATCGTTCAACCAATCGCTTAATATAAAACGTGAAATTGGCGATAAACCAGGAGAAGCAGAGATATTGGGAAATATTGCCAGTGTCATGTATGATTCGGGCAGTTATGATGCAGCCATTCAAACTTTTGAGCAATCGCTTTCTCTATCTGAAGACATTAATGAGCCAGTGCAAAGTGCTGAAATTCTGACCAATCTGGCAACGGTATATGAAAGCACCTTTCGTTACGATGAAGCTATATCCAGTTTAAACCGCTCTCTTGAGCTTAAAATTGACCTGGGTGATAAAGAAGGTTCGAGTGACTTGTATAAGCGTATGAGTAATATATACTATGAACAAAGTAAGTTCGATAATGCGATTGAGGAACTTGAGAAATCATACACTATCGATGAACAGCTTAACAATAAAGAAGAAATGGCTTCGGGATTAAACGCCATGGGGGCAGTTTATTATAACATGAATGAGTATAACAGGGCCGAAGAGTATTTTGAAAAATCGCTTGACATAATCCGCGAAACTAAAAACCAGCGTATTGAGGCAATAACCTTGAACAATCTGGGTAATATCAACTTTAATAACAAAAGGTTTAATAAGGCTCTTGAATACTACGAAAAATCGTTAAAATTAAAAAGCGATCTTTCTTTCAAAGAAGGGATGGCGACAACATTACATAATATTGGTAATTCGTATTTTGCATTAAAACAATATACAAAAGCCCTGGAATACTACCGATCGAGCCAGGATGTGGCCGAAGAGGTGAATTATAAGGAAGTGATCTGGAAAAATCTGGAAGCCTTTGCTAAAACATTTGCAGCCCTGGGCAGGTATAAAGAGGCTTTTAAAAACTACAGGGAATACACTAATTCGAAGTATGAGTTTATGGGACAAA
>CAYMQP010000041.1:6620-17261 GCA_964392505.1 uncultured Bacteroidales bacterium | reverse complement strand
CCTAAAGATTTAGTTGTTACCGAGGAAGATGCCCGAGTAACTTACACAGGTCCAACAACTTTAGCAGCAACTCAAGGCACCGCCGATGCCTCTGCAGTTGTTACATTGCGTGCAACCATTCAAGATATATCAGCTACTCCTGACGCTGATGGTGATGTTAATTCCGGTGATATTCGACTGGCCGAAGTTCGATTTCTTGACAACGAGACACCTATTATAGTTGAAGGTTTAACCGATGCTAATGGTTGGATTTTAGAGGATATTAATCTGGTTGATCAGACTGACTTAACAACAGGTATTGTATCCTTAGAATGGCCGCTAACTATTCCAACTGATACTGAAGTACAGTTAAATATTGGAACTGAGGTAAGTGGTTTTTATTCAAGAAAGAGTGCTGAAGATGATATTATTGTTACAGTGTATGAACCACAAAGAGATCTGGTAGCCGGTTTAGGTAGTATCGAACCTATTGAGCCTGCAGGAGCCTATGCACCGAATACTGGTAAAAAGGTAATATATGGCATTTTGGCAAAATACAACAGTTCCGGCGACCGACTCTTTGGAGTATTGAGTATCCTGTATAGTCGGACAGTGGATGAAATAACAAGTTATTATAGTATTAATTCATATTCTGTGACTTCATTGGGAGTGAATACATCTATTGCCGATATGAAAACAGCTGTTCTAGTTGCAGATGCTAAATTAACAGATGTTACACAGCCATTTTCACCCGTCACGCTGGCTGAAAATCTATCACTCCAGCTTGATTTAATTGATAAAGGCGAACCGGGTGATAATGATGAAATGGCAATATCGCTCTTCGATGGAAATGAATTGCTATTCTCCAGCAATTGGCAGGAAAATTTAACAATCGCTGATCTTTTATTTAATGGAAATATAATTATCTATCAAAGCAATTGTTCAGAAAAATCAGGAGAGGAGTATTTAGCTTTACCCTATGCTAACCAATTTGGTATAGAGGTCTGGCCAAATCCTACTCAAGACCAATTTAATTTGAGTATACAGAGCGAAAATTTGACAGACATGGTAGAGCTTTATGTGTACGACAGCAATGGTAAATGCATACAGTCAATGAAGGAATCTTCTACAACAGTATTTACATTTGGTTCGGAATTCCAACGTGGATTATACATTGTTGAAATTCGTCAGGGTAATCAACGATCAATAGTACATCTGATCAAGGAATAATCCTGTGAACAGACTATACTAATAGAAATCCCGGTCTGAATTTAGGCCGGGATTTTTACTATATGTAATTATTTATAATAAAAAATGGCAAATATCCAAAAAACTTACTATGTGTAGGCTGTATTAGGTGTTTTCTTCTTTTATGTCAAGTAGGAATATAATATAAATCCCGACATTTCGTCAGGAGCAAAAGAGGAGGAAGACTAGATATATGATTTTAAAAGTAGAATATAATTGGTAAATCCTGGCTGGCACCCACCTGCCAATAAGCGGATAAGATATGAGGTGTGCAATACATTTACCTTCTGGCATTGATCATCCTGTACAGAACTTGTCGGAAAATAGTTAACACTATTTACCACTCTATATCAAACTTATCGATAGAATTATAACCATTGTGAAATACGCTGTATATATTATATAAACACCCAAGTCATGGACCGATAACCAGGATTCATGATTTTAACATTATACAAATTATTCAGAGAATTATGGTCGGCTGACGGTAAAAAACGGATTAACAGATAAAGCAATGTGATTAACAACCCACACGTTAAAGTAGTCGGATGAATCAAAAAGATATTGAACTCATACATTGAGGTTTTCAAATGATACTAAGATATATTGGTATGTCCTTTATATAAACTGATAACCAGATTTATCGCGAAAGCAATCCGGAATTTTATGAAGGATACCAACATTTAAAGATTATCATAGACCAGTAATAAACTGTTTGTTTGCACGGTATAGCCTCTCCAGATGGAGGAATTTTGTTTTTTTTAAGTTAAGTAGTAATTTACCTAAAATAAAATGTAATAGAATTACACTTTATTCCTTAATATGGAGCGATATATGTATGAAATATATATTTACACCAGTTGTGTGCCAATTATGCTAGCCTCCATTAAAAATCAATAAGCCGATACATTTCACAATATGTTTGACATTAACAATTATTTATGATGAAAAAAATGATTTCAAAATCTTTAATTCTAATCTGTTCGATTTTTATAATAAGCTGTGCAGTAAATTACAGACCTATTGATCCACCAACAATAAATAATAATTCTCATGATTTTCAAGATGGGATTGGAATTTCTTATAAATATGATGTATTGTGAGAAAAAGGGAACAAAAAATATGCTAGAAAGGAAGAGAATTGAGCAGTTAAACTGATTGCAGTAATGCTAACGAATAATACTGATTCAGCTATTAATGTAAGTAAAGACTTGAGCTTTTATTCAGGAAACCATCAAGTTATTCCAATGGAACCAGCACTAATTAAAAATATACTTAAACAAATAGTACCGGTATATTTACCCTACCTACTTCTTACCTTTGTTAATTTGACCGTAACTAAAATTACTCCGTCAAATACTACTACCAATGTTTATCCGATTGGATTAGTTTTAGGTCCAGTAATAACTATTGGCAATATGGCAGTTGCTGGTTCTGGAAATTCAAATATGCTTATGGAATTGAATGAGTACAATATTTTAAACAAAGACATTAAAAAAGGTGAGACAATTTATGGTATAATTGGTATAAGAGACATTGGATATAGCCCAATTTCCGTGAGACTAAAAGAATAACCAGAATACAACAGCTCCAATAGTGCATAGGCTGCCTTGTAGCACTGGAGATAGGAACCTAATCTGCCATTTCTTATCTATCATGGCAAAAACATTACGATGAAATGCCTACGACAACATACGGCGGAACGTTTATAAGAATTATGGCTGCAAAATAAGGTTAAACAGTAAAGCCAAAGCATTGTGCTTAATATCATTCTCTTTCAAAATAAATTGATAATCTTACAAAATGGAATTCAGAGTTTTGGTTATTGATGAAATTTCAAAACAGGTTATGCTAATGTGGATTATTGTATCTTTAGTTTTATTGAAATTGATTATTTGATATAACTATCATGATATGTCGCCATTTAATATTAATACTATTAAAAAATATTATTTAGTAATATTTATTATCTCCACATCAAAAATATTCGGTCAGGTAGAATTTTTTGATAATAAGACCGGATTATCATTAGGATATCAGCAATTATTAGGGACAGATTTACTATTTGATTATTTTTTTGGAGGAAGTGTATACTGGAAAAATGGATTTTCAACTGAGCTTGGAGTACAAAAATCAGAAGACCTTTTTATTCCGACAGCTTCAGTTGGAATTTACGGAAAGCAAAAGGAAAATAATAACATAGCCAGATTAAGTTTAGGTATTTCGTATGGTTTTGTTAATAGATGTCATTTATTCTCCTTAAATATGATTGTATATAGATGCTTTTATCAAAAGTCGCTATTTCCATTTTTACTGAACGGATCATTTTCAGCGCAAACTGGGTATGTTTTAAAAAGTAAGGAACTAATAGATTTAGTTCCATTAGTAGGTTTAAATTATACTCAAGCGTTTTTTGCGAAGAGTAGGGTATATCCATTTTTGGGGCTAAATGGGTTTTATGAATTTGCAGAACATACTTCTTTCCTAACTTTTTTAATAGGATTGAACATAAAACTTGGAAATTAAAATATGACCAATAGGCTAGCAAGTAAACATAACAGGCAGTTAATCTTTACCCTCTTGAAACAAGGATTATGTGACTTAAGCTTTTATACCTGGCTAACTAAATTGTCCCATGATATAAATATTAATAATCATTTTTTAAAATTGATTCAAAATAGAACTATATTAAAATCCAAATCATCACGTCGGATACATAATATTGGATATTATGGGAAAAATAAAACATCATGATTTGTTACATAGTTTGGTTGATAATTTAACCCTCTCAGAACTGAATACCCTACTGCTGGAAGTATTCAGGCAAAAAGCCGATAAAATAAAACCTTCAACACTGTTTGCCAGATACCTGAACAACCGTTTTGTTGAACCCCCATTACTCGATCCATTAGAACTTCATAAAACCAGACTTCAAATTCTTGAACTGGCGCACCGGCAGGGATTTATTCCGGTTGAACTTTCGCCGCTGGCTCCTTTGGGCTGCTGTTCAGCAATGGCTCCGGTCGACCAGAACAATATTGTTACTGCACTGAGAGGTACCGAGGCAGTTTCCGATCCTACCAATGTTCTTACCCTCGAAGCCGCATCAAGAAGGCGAAAAAATCCGGATAAAGAAATGCACCTGTGCTGCATACATCGTGCAGTAAGAGCACAGTCGTTTGATAATCCGAATTTCTCGGCTCATTTCGAGCTTTATTGTATGGTTTCGGCTGACAGGGACAGGGGTAATCTAAGTTTTGAAAAGACCATGTTGAAAAGGCATCTTCAGTTTTATCTGGCATTACTCGACAAATTAACTCCCAAATCGGAATTATCCATTGTTCTGATTCCTTTTACCAATGGAATTAACAAAGATTTATTTTTTACTATTGCAGAGTATATCATAAAATCCATAACCGAATATCCGGTGTCGATAAAAGAAACTGAGGAAAAGTTATGTTACTATCAGGGATTGCGTTTTAATATTCTAATTCATAAAAGCGGTGAAGAACATATGATAATCGATGGTGGGTTTACCGACTGGACCCAACAATTGCTAAACAATAAAAAGGAAAGGCTCCTGACTAGCGGGCTCGGAGTGGAATACCTGATGAAAATAATCTAAAATAACTATTTGCGTAATGTATTACTTTATTATTTACTAATTATTATTTCTGGTTACTATCAGATTCTGGTAAAATAAAAAATCGCAATTTATTACTATAGGTGTTGCGACATGCATCGATACAGAAATCTCGTATAGGTTCGACTAATGATATGCCAAATTACAATACAAAAACATGGTTAGGTGTTATACATTAATTGGAAAACTGAATACTGAATCGTATAGTTGCAGCGTTTAAAAAGTCGTTTCCGTACTGTTAATTGAAAAATGAGTTAAAAACCTAAATCGTAAATTATGAAAACACGGAATTTATTAATTATGATCGGAGTAATATTCATGATAATCTTTGCATGCGAGGATGTCATTCAAATTAGCTGTGAAGATTTGGAGGAGATATGCAACGGAGATTCCTTAAATCTTCCAGCATGTGATACTTGCGATACCAATTATAATCCACTGGAGGATTCGATACCTAAACCACCAATCGATACTATTCCTATTCCTCCAGAAGATACGATTGATAATCCTGGTACAGATGACAATTGTGTCAGTTACGAGGGTTTGTGGATTTGTGGCATTGACGACCCGAATGAATTCGATTATGATTTATTACCGGGGTCATGGAATTTAATTCGTCAGACTATACATCCAAATTCTGGTAGCCAGATTGATGAATATTTTGGTGATAGTATTGTATGCAGTTTAACTCTCACCCTCGATTATTCATATACTGAAATACTTGATGGGGAAATTATTAGTGAGGGTACGTGGGAAGTCTATCCCGAATTGAATAACCAGTTATGGCTTACAAGTACCGACGATGAGATCTTTAAATACTACATTATAACATTAGAATTAATAGGCGATGAAGATGCTTTCCACCTGAACATGGTCCGTCTCAATTATGAATTACCCGCTATTATTGAAAAAGATTATGAAAAGTAAATATTAATAAACATCTGGTGCCCGCGAAAATGGCGGGCATTGGTTTAAACTATGGAACAACAATCGAAGAATTATTCTTTGATACCTATTTAAACTTGCCTGTGAATAAAAGAGAATTACAAGGAATTATAAAATATTGTAGGAAAGGAGATATTAGGGCGCAGGAAAAGCTGTATAAAACATTTTATAATTATGGTATGAGCATTGCCTTAAGGTATAGCCACAATCGATATATATCGGGCGAAATATATAACGATAGTTTTATAAAGGTTTTTAAAAACCTCGATAAATTCAATTCGAATAAGAATTTCAAAGGCTGGCTGCGCAAAATCATAATTCACACGGCAATTGACAACTATCGGAAGGAATTGAAACATAATAACCACGACGAATTAAATATACATGAAAAAGATTTTTACTATACTGACGTGATTGAAAAACTTAATACTGATGATATTATCCGGTTGATCCAAAGTTTACCGCATTTAAACCGGATTGTATTCAATATGTACGAACTTGAAGGGTATAAGCATGAGGAGATTGCCGGTATACTCAATATATCGCAAAGTACCTCACGCTCCTGCCTTACCAGAGCAAAAAGTAAATTGAGGCAATTAATTATTATGAGTCATGAAATCGAAAGATAAATTTGATCATATACTCGTAAAAAAGATTAAGGAAGAACTCCACGATCATGAATTTGGATCGATGGAAGAGAACTGGAGTGAGATACGAAAAAAGCTTACTACAGTAACTCACTCGGTATCTGATCTTTCCGAAATTGATAATCCTAATTTTAAGAGAAGAATATTTTTAATATCAGGCATTGCTGCTTCTTTAATTTTGCTTGTCGGATTATCGGTTGTTATTACTACATATAAACATAAATCTCGGCCGTTAAACACATATATAACCGAAAATGAAATAGGGGAAAAAATACTCCCGGATGGTTCAAGAGTGTGGATGAATAGATTTTCCGAGATTAAATATCCCAGTAACTTTAAGCGCAGGGAAAGGATTGTGTATCTTACAGGAGAAGCATTCTTTGAAGTAACTACCAATGCCAGAAGACCGTTTAAAATACTCACACCCTCGTCTGAGATTAAGGTAGTTGGTACATCCTTTAATGTGAAAGCATACCTGGAAGCTAGCCGTGAATTTATTGTTGTGAATTCCGGTTTAGTTGGTGTTCGCAAGAAATCAGGAATCAATATCGAATTCTTGACCATCCGGGCAGGTGAAGCCATAATAATAAATAAACAGGATTCCTTAATGGAAAAGAAAGTGAATGACGATCCGAACTATTTAGCTTGGAAATCTAAAATCTTCGAATTTAAAGATACACCTTTAGTCGACGTAGCGAGAACTCTGGATGACGCTTATGGATGTAAAGTAGTTATACAGACACCAGAACTGGATTCGGTGGGATTAAACGCTACATTTAACAATGCTGATCTGGATGTCGTTTTAAATGCTATTGCATTAACACTCGATCTGCAAATCATAGAACAAAATGATTCTATATTGATTTCAAAACCAAAATGGTAAAAGTTAAAATAATTGTAGTTTTAGTTTTCACTTTAATTAATTATAGAGTTTATTCACAGGAACAACTGCTGAATACGCCAATAACGGTATCATACGGGCGCATTTCGAAATATGAAGCATTGAAACGTATCGGGTACAAGCTGGGAATCAGCTTCTCGTATAAGGAAGGATTACTCAGAAATAATGACATTATTCATATTGATTACAAGAATACACTAGTTAGTGAAATTCTGGCCGATATTTTCGAAGAGGATGCTTTGGATTATATCGGCAGCGAAAATATTATAGTAATCAAGCCCAGTGTTTATCCGGGTAGTGTGCAGGAACCATCCTTTATAGTGGTAAATGCTATTCCGGAACTGGAAATATATAGAATCACCTCCGATTCTCTGTTTTCCATACACAAACTCAAGCTACGGGGAATTAATATGGCATTTATTAACGATTCTATTTTTCATGAGCCAGAATATATTCTTTCTAATACACAGCAGACAATCTATGATAATAACCAGGTTGCTTCTCTTTCTTCAGAAAGGAAGCCCTATTTTTATTCGTCTATTTTAGGGACAAGTTTTAATTCAACTACCATGCATGGTAAACCAGCGAAATTCAAAAGATCAAACAAGGATATGCGATCCGCAGTAGTACTTGATGAAGATTGCTATGATCCTGATGAAGCTGGAGGAAGTTGCGATTTCAGTTCGCCTATTATTTCATATAAAACAGGTATTTCAGTTGCCCCTCATGTTACATTTGCCAGAGATACCAGAATAAAAGGAGCCGTTCATGGAGGCGTTATTCAGTATATCTGGTATAAAAATAAAATCGGATTCCAAACGGGATTGCAATTTTCATCACAACGTACAACAGTTTATACCGGATATGAAGAAAATGAACCCGTATCGGAAATTATTACCTTGCACTACTATGGAATCCCAACATGTTTTGCTTATACATATTTTCGGAATGATATATCCAAGCACCAAGTTTCGCTAGGATTATATCATTATTTTTTTTCGAGCAGGCAATTATCCATTAACTCTTCAAAGGCTGTTGAATGGTTGCAGTACATCGATTTTTCTTATACCATGGAACTAGAATGGTTCTCGGATTTTTCCTATTTTATTAAACCATTCATACGCTATCCACTCATAAAGTCCGATAAGTACGACTTACTGACTAAAACCGGTATTTCGCTGGGAATAAGTTATACTTTTTAAGCTAGATCCTGTCAAAGTTTTTAACTCCTTTAAAACAAAATAGAAGTATAAGTAACACTTTGTTGAATTAACCTATTTTTAAAAATATCCTATACTGTTATCTATATTAATTTAACAACGTATAAACAGCCATATAATTCATTTCAATATAAGTAATACATAGTATTAGTTAACCGTTCTTATTCTATTTGTAATTATTGATGGTGTTTATTATCAAGAATGTTGACATTCTATTACATTTGAGTGGCCAAATTCAATTCGATACACATAAGAATTTTTTAATAGATAACCATTACCAATTTCGATATTGCAGAGGACAAAATAATTGATCTTATAAATTATTATATTATACAAGCTAATTAATTTGTAATGAAAACAAATAGTCTGCTCAATAAGTTAGCTCCATGCGGCTTGAGTTGTGAAAAATGTTTTGCTTATAAAAGCAGTGATATCAAAAAGCATAGTATAGCGTTGCGCGAATGTCTTGGCAACTTCGATAAGCATGCCGCTCGCTTCTCTGTTTTGTTAGATGAGCCTGTTTTCAATCTATACCCTTATTTTAAAACACATCTCAATTTTTTTGCTAATACCGATTGTGAAGGTTGCAGGAAGAATACATGCAAACTTTTTAAAGCTTGCAGAGTGAGGGAATGTGCAAAAGAAAAAAAAATCGATTTTTGTTACCTGTGCCCAGAGTTCCCTTGTAATAATACAGGTTTTGACGAAAACCTTGAAACACGATGGCTCCAAATCAATGCACGAATGAAGCAGGTCGGAATTGATATCTACTATGAGGAAACAAAGGATGATAAGCGTTACCTGTAATATGTTATAACCGATATGAATGTATGCAGGAGATATGGTAAGCCTCCGTATCGTGCCATTTTGGTTCATGGCGGACCTGGTGCTGTTGGAGAGATGAAACCGGTTGCATCTATGCTAGCCAATCATTGTGGAGTACTGGAATCCCTAAATAAATCGTTATCAATTAATGGTCAGCTGAACGAATTGATGGAATGTATTAAGATCTGTCAGGATAAACAATCCATAATCATTGGTTTTTCGTGGGGAGCCTGGTTAAGTATAATTTTTACCGCTAAACATTCCGATTTGATAAAAAAACTAATCCTTATTGGTTGCGGTCCGCTGGAACAGCAATATGCCAAGCAGGTATATGAAACACGATTAAACCGCCTGGAGGTTTCGGCACGCAATGAGTTTATTGCGCTACTTACAGGTATTGAAAATAATGAAATCAATGATCGCAATACTGCATTTGAAAAACTGAGCAAGCTGGTTAGGAAGGCAGATAGTTATGAACCTATTGAGGATAACAATGATATTGAAATAATTCCAGATGTTTTTAAGGCGGTATGGAGCAAGGCATCTAAATTAAGAAAAGATGGTTTGCTTATTCATTATCTTAATAAAATAACTTGTCCGATTGTAGCAATTCAAGGCGACTATGATCCACATCCTGCAGAAGGAATTCTGCTTCCCCTGCAAAAGTCGAGTTGCACTTTTGAATTTGAGTTATTAAAAAAATGTGGACATAAACCCTGGATTGAGAGTAAAGCACAAGAGACATTCTATAAGGTTTTAATACGACATGTATTGGACATTTAAAAATTATTTCCTGTACTAATACATAATCCACAGTCAGGATAAAAGTATTATCTCAATTAACGTAAGTTCGATTTATGCATTAAAAAGTATTCTTATTCTGCTTTAAAGAATCATCGTTTTGCGTTATGGAATTAAAGTTCTATTTTGGAGAATAAGCATCCTGCGTCAGGGAATATTTGTTCTGCGCTAAAAATTATCATCCTGCTCTAAGGAAATTCAACAATTCTCCGAAAATTATTCTGTGAGATAAACATAGTAAGCTACGATTTCATCGGGTAAGTGAAGAGCGGTGTTTCCTTGTTTCCCAGTTCTTTTATCTGAATAATTTCCTCTTCCATAAGGGGTTCGAACTTTTTAATAAGATCCAGGGCTGTGAAGAATAAATCTTCATTTCCCGGAGGTATAGCCGCAGTAACCGGATGAGAGAGTGTGAATCTGAGTGCCCGCAAG
>CAYMQP010000041.1:0-6610 GCA_964392505.1 uncultured Bacteroidales bacterium | reverse complement strand
TGAGGTATATGGTTCGTACCAGCATTTTGGTATTTTTTCAGCTCCCTCGGGATATGGTCGGCGTGCCATTGATTTTAGGGCTAGAATGGCAGCTCCCTGTTGTTGAGCTTTTTCGAGAACTTGTGGACCAAAATTTCCGGCATGCCAGCAGGCATAATTAATTGGGAATAAAATGGAATCGAACTGAAAATGGTCGAGTAAAGCCATAGCTGCTTCCACTGAGTGTGCTGAAAATCCGATAAAGCGGATTTTCCCTGCTTCGCGAGCTTTAACAAATGTTTCCATAGCTCCACCTGGTCCGAAAATTGTCTCAACTTCTTCAGGCTGGGTAACTGCGTGCAACTGATAAAGATCGAAATAGTCGGTTTTTAGTCTTTCCAGTGACTGATCAAGTTCCTGCTGAGCTTCTTCGGCTGTTCTTTTAGTAGTTTTACACGCCAGAAAAACATTCTTCCGGTATGGTTCGAGTGCGGGTCCCAATTTAAGTTCTGCATCGCCATAAGTAGGAGCAACATCAAAATAGTTTACACCATAGTCAAATGCTTTACTTACGCGTTCAGCTGCTTCTTCGGAAGTGGCATTCATCACTACGATACCTCCAAAACCCAAAATCGATAGTCTTTCTTCTGTATTTCCATAAGTGCGTTTTTCCATGGTATTGAGTCTTATTTCACGTATTATCTTCGATAAGTCAGCAGGAAAAATATTAATAAGAGGTGCTGTTGCGGCTGTCAGCTTAATAAATTTTCTTCTTTTCATTGTAGGGTTAATTTAGGGTTTATTATTTAGCTTTAGAGATAGTGTTTTATTTTTTAAATTATTGGCAAGACAGCGGAGCACACTTTAATAAAAAATATCTTTTTTATCAGTAACTAATTTAGCTATATAATGTTTGAATTTTCGTGATTTATTCGTAGAAAAACTCATAATCATCGGTCAGATCGCATTCTTCAAATTTAGATATAATAGTCTTTATATTAGGTAATCCATATTGCCCTGTTTTAATTTTGTAATCTAGCTCAGGGCATTTTGAAAAATGATACCGAAGAGATTCTTTTTCGAATCTTTTAGTAATTGGAGGAAGAAGCCATGTATCATCCCACAAATAATACGATACTAAAAATGTAAGAACCGTTGTTTTGTAATCGATATCAAGCAACTGATAAAGAGTATATTTGCCTCGATATACTACCCTTAGAAAGAGCCGGCCCATATCAACAGGATTTTGCATACTATTAAATTCAATTTTTTCGTTACCGGTATAATATATAAAACCATCCAGATCTTTCGGGGAATAATATGCAAGAGGTTGTCCGCTTGTATCGACAATAGTCAGATTAAATTGAAAATTGTACTGATTAATATACAGGGCCTTTCCGTAAACAGTATCCTTATTTTCATTCCATAACTTCACATCGACCAGCAACGCATTTTCATCAATTTGAGCATGGCATATAGTATAAGGTATCCAAAGCCAGACTAGCCCGAAAAGTTGCCATATAGTGCACCTAATCGACATAGAGCACTAAACCTTTAAGATATTCTCCTTCGGGATGATATATATTTACAGGGTGATCGCCGGGTTGTGTTAGCTGATGCAGGATTTTTACTTTTCTTCCCGCATTGGCAGCAGCAGCAAATACCGATTTACGAAAGTTTTCTTTTGTCACTACCTGAGAACAGGAAAATGTAAAAAGCATGCCACCACTACGTATCTGTTCAAGCGCTTTCTGATTAAGTCGCTTATATCCCTGCAAGGCATTGGGCAAAACATTCTGGTGTTTTGCAAAAGCAGGCGGATCGAGTATAATCAGATCGTAGGTATCTTTAATATTCTCCAAAAATTTAAATGCATCTTCAGTATAGGTTTCATGATTTGCTCTAGAGAAATTGAGTGAAATATTTTCATTCAACAGCTTAATGGCTTTTGCTGAACTATCGACAGAGTGTACCAGTCTGGCATTTCCGGCCAGTGCATATACCGAAAATCCTCCTGTATAACAAAATAAATTCAGTATATTTTTACCACGAGCATATTGTTTTATTAATTGTCTGTTTTCACGCTGGTCAATAAAAAAGCCCGTTTTTTGACCTTCGATCCAATCGACCCTGAATTTTAATTTATTTTCTGTGACAATAGTGCTTCCTGTATTGCCCGCCAAAAAATTGTTTTTAGCATTCAGGGGAGATTTATATGGTAGGGTCGTTTCGCTTTTATTATAGATCGTATCGATCTTGTTATTATAAATCTGTTGAAGGGTTCCTGCAATGTTATTTATGTTTCGGTACATTCCGGTCGAGTGCATTTGTATTACCATATGGCGATTGTAGTAATCGATTATGAGTCCGGGAAGGTTATCCCCTTCCGCATTGACAAGCCTATATACGTTTGTATTGGCGGAATTTGCCAGTCCCAGTTTTTCCCGAAGTTTATAGGCATCCGAAAGACGAACATGCCAGTATGAGTCGTCGATTGCAGTGCCGTTGAACTCCAGGATGCGTATAGCTATTGATCCGGGCTGATAATGACCCACAGCCAGCATTTCATCTTTATTGTTATATACACGAACCAGGTCGCCATCGGTAGGATTACCATGAATTTTTTTAATAGCTCCGGAAAATATCCAGGGATGGCGTCGCAAAATCGATTGATCTTTTCCCGACTTGAGTATTATTTTAATCTCCGTATCCATTAATGCGCTTTATTCGATGGAGCACACGGAAAATTTCGTGACATACCCAGGCATCGGTTGCAGCGTATTCAATTTGAGCCCTGGAAAGTGTGTTGTGTTCCCAATTGGAAGTTTGTTGCCGTTTGCTGATACGAATTCCAAGTATATTGGCAGCTAGTTTTTTTAATCCGTTGTCTACAATACCAAAATCCTTAACATAATCCTGCAAGTCGATAAATCCATCGGGGACGAATTGCTTTAATCGTCGCAACCCGGCTATATCATCATGAATAGCTACTCCTGCTTTATAAACTGAAGGATTACTCAGTATCGAACATAATTCATCGGGCATGCCTATACAATTTAACCGGAAAAGAAATGCCTGATGCGAAGTACTCAACTGAAGTAGAGCTACCTCGTTAGAAACACCTTTTTTGAATGTTGGTCTGGTTTCTGTATCAAACCCTAATATTTTTTCATTTTGAAGTTCCGGAAAGAATTTATCCAATGCAGTCAACGAATCGATAAAAAAGATCTCGCCTGAAAATTTTGCACTGGGAAGTACTTCAATTTCCGGTTTCGTAATTTTTACCTTAAACTGATTATGTATCATCACGATATTCTTCCTGTCGTCTGGTAATTATCCAGTTGTTTATCCCTTGCTTTTTAAAATTAGCATTTTCTTTAGGTTTATACTCACTTTCTTCAATTTCTTCACTGGAAAACCTAAGATTATGAATAGCCCTAAGTGTATTTACCAGTTTTTGACCCCAATACAGTTCAAACGATTGTCGTACTTCCCACACAGCTTCATGCATAACTGCTTCCGGACCTATTTCATATTGTAGGACAAAGTTTTTAATATCCTGATAAATATCCGATAATTCTTCTGAAATACTGGCTCCAACTGCATTTTCGGTTTCTATCCTATCAGGCTTGAACACTTCCTCATAGGCATCGTATTCGCCTAACTTAATAAGCAATTTCTGATGAATGTATTCATAATCATCTTCGGAAACAATTGGTTGGTTCTGCTCTTCATTGGGTATATCGTGTTCCGGCAGGTGTGCGGCTTGAGTGTACAATTGTGGAAGCAGTTTATGCAATCGATCGATAAGCTTCCAGATAGGGAAAGTATCGGCCTGTTCCATAAGATTGCAAAACATTGTTGCGTTAGATACAAATTCCAGCACTAAATTGTTGTATATCTGATTTACATTCTGAGGCATGCAGCTTTTTTTACAAAGTAACAGTATTCCTGAAAGTCTGGCAATTAATTTTATGTCTTTTTGCCCAGAGCAACTCTGCCATCTTCCAGATAATGTAACACTTCTTCTTTTAATAGTTCGTCCACTATTGTATTAATAATACTTTCCCTTTTTTCAAGAGCAAGCTGTATTTCGCCGAGGTAAAGCGGATTGTTTTTAAGTAGTGTTAGCATATCTTTTTTAGTTTGAGCCAGTCTTTCCGGGGTATCATCATCTTCCAATCTCGATTTACAAATATCACAGGCACCGCAAGGCGGGCCTGTTGGACGGCCAAAATATTTAAGGATTAAATTATTTCGACATTCGTTTTCAGTAAATGCATATTTCAGCATAGAATCGATACGATTTTTATAACGCGTTTTACGATCATTATAAAACTCATAGGAAATATGAATCGATTTTTCATCGAGACGCTCTTCGGTCATTATAAGTAAAGGTGCTTTACGGGAGGGGATATAGTTTATTACTTTCATCTGACTTAATTTAATCAGGTACTGATACACCAGATCCCGCTTTATGTTGGCCCGTTTCGCAATAGCGCTTTCGTCAATTTTTGCATAATCGGAGAAAAGTCCTGTGTACGACCGTAGGAGAAGTTTAATAAAACCATCGAATTTTTTATTTTGAATTTGAAATTTATACAGTTCATCACGATTCAAGGTAAAAAGTATGCGGGAAGGATTATTTATTTCATCGGTTAATTCGATATATCCGTGTTTCTCTAAAAATTTTAACGCACTATAGGCGATAACTGAATTTAATTTAAATGCCATAGCAAAATCATAAAGATTAAAATCGTATGCGATTCCTTTTCCGCTGCCAACAGGAATTTGCAGATAATTGGCCATTGCACCGTATATGCGTTTAATTTCAGCAATTTCAGGGAAATTCACGGCTAAACGCTGATTTGCTATAGTTTTATCATGTTGGTTCACCAGTAATACAGCAAAGGCCTTCTTTTCGTCCCTACCTGCACGGCCTGCTTCCTGAATATAGGCTTCGGGTGAATCGGGTAAATCCAGATGCACTACAAAACGAACATCGGGCTTGTCGATGCCCATTCCAAATGCATTGGTTGCAACCATAATCCGTATTTCATTTTTATTCCAGCTATCTTGTTTAAGGGTTCTGACTTCATAAGATAGCCCCGCGTGATAGAAATCGGCTTTTATGTCATTACGGGTCAGATGTTCGGCAACCTCTTTTGTTTTTTTCCGATTTCGCAAATAAACGATTCCTGAACCACGGATGCTCCTGATAACTTTAACCAGATCGGCCAGTTTACTGTCTGACTTACGAACGAAGAATATCAGGTTTTTACGTGTAAATTCACCTTCAATTACGTTTTTCTCCTTAAAAAGTAATTTTTCCTGAATATCATCAATCACTACTGGGGTGGCAGTAGCAGTGAGAGCTAATAATGGCGATTTAGGAAAATACTCCCTGAGTTTGGCAATCTGAAGGTACGAAGGACGAAAATCGTAACCCCATTGCGAAATACAATGTGCTTCGTCGACAACTATTAGTGAAACCGGAAATTGTGGCAATTTTGCCTGAAATATATCGGATGCAATCCGTTCAGGTGAAATATACAAGAATTTATAGGCACCAAAAATGGCATTATCAATTTTAGTAACAATTTCCTGATAGGCTAGCCCTGAATGTAATGCTGATGCTTTGATACCCAATGAAATAAGCTTTTCGACCTGATCGTTCATTAATGCAATTAGTGGAGAAATAACTAGGCAGATTCCATCGAAGCTCATAGAGGGTACCTGAAAAGTGATTGATTTTCCTCCTCCTGTTGGCAGAATGCCCAATGTATCCTTGCCCTGCGCAATTGATTTGATGATTTCAGATTGTACCGGACGAAAATCTTTAAATCCCCAATATTTCCTCAATATTTGAAGATATTCATCCATAAGGATATAATTAGGCTGATAATATTCTTCAAAAATCCTAAAAAATGTTAAATGTCCATTATAATGATGCCGAAAAAAATTATTGCCAATTACCAGTATTATAATGAATCGAAAAGAAAAGCCGGTAATTGCCATAATAGTTTTAAGGTTGAGCAAATGAAGCCTGTGTTGTGTAAACAACAAATTCTTTTAATTTTGGTCAATTCCATTACAGGCGCTTATTATTGAGTCAATTTTTGTAATTTCGCACCATTTAATTCATTAATATCAATGCCATGTCGTTACTGTCAGACAAGATCATATCAGAAGGATTAACTTTTGACGATCTGCTACTTGTACCTTCATACTCTGAGGTAGTGCCCAAGGATGTTGATTTGAAAACTTTTTTCAGTAGAAATATTACTCTTAATGCTCCTATTATATCGGCTGCAATGGATACGGTAACTGAAGCGACAATGGCTATTGCTATGGCACGTGAAGGAGGCATTGGCGTTATACATAAGAACATGTCGGTCGAAGATCAGGCTAAGCAGGTTAAAACGGTTAAACGAGCAGAAAACGGAATGATATACGATCCGATTACGATTAAAAAAGAACGTACCGTAGGCGATGCCCTGAACCTGATGAAGGAATATAAAATAGGAGGTATACCTGTGGTTGACGGATCACACACATTGATTGGCATTGTTACCAATCGGGATTTACGCTTTGAACCGGATATGGATAAAAAAATAAGTGAGGTTTTGAC
>CAYMQP010000040.1:0-17384 GCA_964392505.1 uncultured Bacteroidales bacterium | reverse complement strand
TCCGGAAACCGAAGGTATTATTATAATTGGCGAAATCGGTGGTACTATGGAATCGGAAGCAGCCTATTGGATTAAGGAACATGGAACCAAACCTGTTGTAGGCTTTATTGCCGGGCAAACCGCTCCGAAAGGGAGAAGAATGGGTCATGCCGGAGCCATAATAGGTGGAAAAGCTGATACAGCTGCTGCAAAAATGAAAATCATGAGAGACTGCGGTATTATTGTAGTTGAATCGCCTGCCGATATTGGTAAAGCTATGGTAAATGCTTTATCGAACAAGAATTAAAGAAATGGGAATTATTAAAAAAAAGCCCTGCAATTATTACAGGGCTTTTACTATATAATATTTAAGATCATATTACACTCATCGCCATTCTTTCCAGTTGGGCTTTAATAGTAAGGTTATTCTTGGCAGCATTCTCTTTGGCAATTTCGAATCCCATGGTACCATGCTCATTAGTTTGAAAGCTTATGGTCGAACCTTTGCGTGTCATGCCTTTCCGTTCCGTAACTAATAATACACCACCTTTCAGAGCCTGCTCATTTAGTTGATCTATTTTGCTGCACTGCTGATTTGAAAGATATATTATTTGGTGATAACCCGATACTTCAGTAATGTCTTTATAAAAAACAATGTTATACGAGGCATTTCCTACCTTTCGGTTTTGAGCCAAGTTTACCAATTCGACATATACGCGCTTATCGCCTACAATGGCTACCTGGAATTTGGTAGCGGTACCGCTATTTGGCCAATCGATTAGTTTTGAAAAGTTGTATAAGCTGTATGCTATAAATCGCTCAGCTGATGATACTTGTAAATTCTGCTGCGCGCTCGACTTTTCACTAATCATAAATACCAGCATTAGTGCTAGTAATACAGAGGTGTAAAGCTTAGTTCTCATATAATAATTTTTTAGAATTCCAAATTATTTTTGATGTTTTACGGTTCCATCGAAAAAAAAGATACATAAAACATGAAAAATTACATGTATGGCATATTTACATATATAATCGTATTACATTTTGATTTGAATTATTAAATATTCTTTTCTTATTTTGCCCGCAACTAAATAATATTGATATGAAACTACTCGACGGACAAACTGCTATTATAACGGGAGCTGCCCGTGGTATTGGTAGAGCAATAGCCCTTCGTTTTGCTCAGGAAGGTGCCAACATTGCTTTTACCGATTTACTCCTTGATGAAAATACCGAATCGCTGGTGAAAGAGATTGAAACATTAGGTATGAAAGCTAAGGCATATGCATCAGATGCCAGCAAGTTCGAAGACACTGCGAAGGTAGTTGATGAAATAGTACAGGAATTCGGAACAGTTGATATATTAATTAATAATGCCGGAATTACCATGGATACGCTATTAATGCGTATGACCGAGCAACAATGGGATACAGTTATTAATGTAAATCTGAAATCGGTATTTAATTTCACAAAGGCTGTTCAACCTGTTATGCTGAAAAACCGAAAGGGCTCTATTGTAAATCTTAGTTCGGTAGTTGGGCTACATGGTAATGTAGGTCAGGCTAACTATGCTGCATCTAAAGCCGGAATAATCGGATTCACAAAATCGGTAGCACAGGAACTAGGTTCGCGTAATATCCGATGTAACGCAGTAGCTCCAGGATTTATCATTACTGAAATGACGGCTAAACTCAGTGAAGAACAACGAAAAGCCTGGGAAAACTTCATACCGATGAAACGAGGGGGAAAACCTGAGGAAGTAGCCAATGTTTGTTTATTTCTTGCTTCCGATCTGGCAGCATATGTCAGCGGACAGGTAATTAGCATTTGTGGGGCTATGAAAACCTGATGAAATTTATTACTGCCCTCATTTCAAAGAGTATCATTTTTAATCGATAAACCTATTTATCACTGTGGTATTATATAATAATTAATGCCGCATATTTATTATTTTTGGTTTTGTCTAAACTAGATGTATGACAGCTCTCTTTGTGACATATCAATACATGACGCATTTTCTAGTTATTTTCAAAAGCATCTGGGAGAATCATCTTACCAGCAGATATAATGCTCCTTTTATTCTTATTATGAGCATTATCGTTTTTAATTTTATTCTGGAAAGAATATTATCATTTCTCAATTCAAAACGGTACGATAGTGAATTACCCGATGAAGTTAAGGATGTTTATGATAGTGAACAATATCTCAAATCGCAGGAGTACAAGAAAGTTAACGAACGATTTTCCTTTATTACAAGCACATTTAGTTTTATCCTTATTGTAACTATACTTACTTTCCATGTTTTCGGTTATATCGATCAGGTGGCCCGCTCGGTTACTACAAATCCGATTCTCGTAGCACTTCTTTTCTTTGCTATAATTATGCTTGCCTCTGACATTTTAAATACACCTTTTGCCCTCTACGATACTTTTGTTATCGAAGAGAAATTCGGTTTCAATAAGACAACCCTCTCAACTTTTTTTCTTGATAAACTTAAGGGGTGGTTGATAGCTGCAGTATTGGGTGGTGGCATAACCGCACTCATTATTTGGATATACCTGCTTACCAAGGAAATGTTCTGGATTTATGCATGGATTGTTGTTACAGGAGTGATGGTATTCATTACCATGTTCTATTCTACCCTGATAGTTCCTTTATTTAATAAGCAAATTCCCCTTGAAGATGGCACGCTAAGGAATACGATACGTAAATTTTGTGATAAAGTAGGCTTTCGGCTCGATGATGTATACGTCATTGATGGATCAAAACGGTCAACTAAATCAAATGCATATTTTACCGGACTAGGATCCAGAAAACGCATTGTACTCTACGATACACTTATTAACGATCTTTCCACAAACGAAATTGTAGCTGTTTTAGCCCACGAAATAGGACACTATAAAAAGAAACATTCTTTGGTAAACATTCTTCTGGGTGTTATTCAAACCGGAATAACGCTCTATGTATTTTCCCTGTTTACTGTCAATCCAATGCTTTCTTGGGCTTTGGGTGCAAAAGTACATAGTATACATATGGTAATTCTTGCTTTTGGCATAATTTACAGTCCCATAACAACTGTAGTAGGTGTGGCTTTGAATCTGCTTTCCAGAGCTTACGAGTACCAGGCCGATGAATATGTAAAGAAGCACTACCGTGCTGAAAATTTGATATCGGCTTTAAAAAAATTATCCTCGAAGAATTTAAGCAATCTTACTCCGCATCCGGCGTATGTATTTTTTCATTACTCACATCCCACATTGCTACAACGAATTCGGGTTTTAAAAAAATAATTCTACTAGGGAATATTTGTTATATAAATATTTCCATTAATTATTACTTGAAAATCTTTTGATTTTATTGTTTTTTTTAAGTTGTTACGTTAAAAAATGAAAGCAGATATTATAACCATAGGAGATGAAATAGTTATCGGACAAATTATTGATACGAACTCAGCTTATCTGGCTTCCGAGCTTACCACAATTGGATTCACTGTAAGGAGAAAAGTATCGGTTAAAGATAATGCAGAGCAGATAATTAATACTTTAGATGAATCAGTTCAAAAATCTGATTTAGTATTAATTACTGGTGGATTAGGTCCAACTAGCGATGATATTACAAAAGATACTCTTACGCACTATTTTCATGGGAAATATATTCTTCACGATGCAACACTTAAACAAATAATCGATATTATTTCCAGACGCGGTCATAAAATATCGGAAAGAAACCGCAAACAGGCTTTACTACCAGATGTTTGTGAGCCTTTGACAAATGCTTTGGGAACTGCTCCAGGAATGCTGTTCAGAAAAAATGATTGTATCATTATCTCATTACCTGGAGTGCCATTTGAAATGCAGAATATATTTGAGAGAGAAGTGAAACCCCGCTTATTATTGCATTTTAACCTACCACAAAAACTGCATAGAACAATTCTCATAGTAGGGCTTGCAGAATCAGAAGTAGCCGATCAACTCAAGCACCTTGAATGTAAATTGGATAAAGATTTCAAACTGGCTTATATGCCATCACCTGGTTTATTACGTTTAAGACTTTCAATATCAGGCGATAATAGGGATTATCTTAATGAAAAATTGAATAGAAAATTATCTGAAATTATAAAAATTCTAGGAGAAAAAAACGTGTTCGGCTATGACAATGATTCGCTTTCGGGAGTAATAGCTGTAATACTGCAGAAATATGGATTTAAGCTCTCCATTGCGGAAAGTTGCACTGGCGGATATATTGCACATCTGATTACTTCCATTCCAGGAGCATCGCAATACTATATTGGAGGCATAACAGCATATTCAAATGAAGTTAAAGAAAATTCTTTACATGTAAATCCGACTTCTATTAGTAAACACGGTGCTGTAAGTCAAGAAGTGGCAGAAGAAATGGCCTCGAGTATTAAAAGGATTATGAAAACCGATTTCTCAATTGCAACAACAGGTATTGCCGGACCTGATGGAGGTTCAGCTGAAAAACCTATAGGTACTACTTGGATTGCAGTAGCTACTCCCAAGAAAGTTATTTCGCAATGTTTTTTATTTGGCTATCAGCGCGAACGAAATATAATAAGAGCATCTCTATCAGCGCTTAATATGCTTAGAATTGAGCTGATTGAATACACGAAAAAATAGTATTTGAATTGTTTGATTATTTGAAAATATTTAGCGTACTTTGCGAACTGTTTTTTTTAAGGATTGTAAAAACATAAGGCAAGATGTCACGGATTTGTCAGATAACCGGGAAGAAGATGATGGTGGGAAATAATGTTTCTCACTCAAAACGGAGAACGAAAAGGCGTTTTTATCCAAACCTTTTCGATAAGAAATACTTTTTGTCGGAAGAAAATCGTTGGATTAAACTTAGGATTTCTGCTGCCGGAATGAGAGATATTAATAAAAAAGGGCTTAAAAAGGCTCTTGAAGACGCCAAGAGTAAAGGCTATATTACTTCGTATTAAAATAATTACATAGCATGGCTAAGAAAGGAAACAGAGTACAGGTTATTTTGGAGTGCACCGAACATAAAAGTTCAGGTATGCCGGGTACTTCGCGATATATCACTACCAAAAATCGCAAAAATACGCCAGATAGACTGGAGCTTAAAAAGTACAATCCAGTGCTGAAAAAAGTAACGGTACATAAAGAAATAAAATAATTTAAGTATGGCAAAAAAAGTGGTTGCAACATTACGATCAGGAGAAGGCAGACTATTTACACGATGCATCAAGATGGTTAAGTCGAAAAAAACTGGTGCTTACACCTTTCAGGAGGAGATGGTTCATAACGATCATATTAAAGATTTTTTTGCTGAGTAGGCCATAACTTATTAGATACAAAGAATTTGTCAGCCTTTCTTTTTAAAGAAGGCTTTTTTTTTATTTGGAAGTTGGCTTTTTAAAAACACCTAATAACCTGAAATATGGCAAAGTTTCCATTTTTTACAAAAGAAAATAAAGAAAGCCTCGACAAAGGACTTCAAAAAACCAAGGAATCTGTTTTTAAAAAACTATCTCGGGCTATTGTTGGTAAATCATCCGTCGACAATGAAGTACTTGATAATCTGGAAGAAGTATTGGTTACATCCGATGTTGGAGTAGAAACAACACTTCGGATCATTGAGAGGATAGAAAAACGAGTATCAAAAGATAAATATTTGAATACCAGTGAGCTAAATACGATCCTCAAAGAAGAAATTATCGACCTACTTGCCGAGAATAATCTCGATTCACTCGATGGCTTCACATCCGAACTGCCTGCAAAACCTTATGTTATTATGGTTGTTGGTGTAAACGGAGTGGGAAAGACCACTACTATTGGAAAACTGGCTCACCACTATAAAAAAGCCGGAAAGCGCGTTCTGGTAGGTGCTGCCGATACATTCCGTGCAGCTGCGGTAGACCAGCTCTCTATTTGGGCCGAAAGAGTTGGTGTTCCCATAGTAAAACAAAAAATGGGAGCCGATCCGGCCAGTGTTGCCTTCGATACATTGAATTCCGCAAAAACTCAGGATATCGATGTTGTTATTATTGATACAGCAGGCAGGTTGCACAACAAACTGAACCTGATGAATGAACTCTCCAAAATAAAACGAGTCATGGAGAAAGTGATACCCGATGCTCCTCATGAAGCATTGCTGATTCTCGATGGATCGACCGGGCAAAATGCTTTTGAACAGGCAAAGCAGTTTACTTTAGCAACCCAGGTAAATGCTCTGGCCATTACAAAACTCGATGGTACGGCTAAAGGTGGTGTAGTTTTAGGTATCTCTGATCAGTTTAAAATTCCCGTGAAATACATTGGTATTGGTGAAAAACTTGATGATCTTCAAATCTTTGACCGTGAGGCTTTTGTAGAATCTCTCTTTTCTCAATAATATAAGCTTTATATCCAATTCATAACCAATATACTGTTGTATATACCATGTAATTGCCTGGGTACAATCAGTAATTATGTAATTTACAGCATGTGCTAAAATGCTATGAAAACAAAGCCGGAAAAAGAACTGATTCATATTGTAACACTGGGCTGTTCCAAAAATCTTATCGATTCGGAGAAATTACTGAAACAGCTCGATACTAATGGTTTGCATATAATTCATAATGAAAATTCTGCAAAAGCCGATATTGTAATTATTAATACTTGTGGCTTTATCAAGGATGCCAAAGAAGAATCAATCGATATCATACTTCGGTTTATAAAAGCAAAACAACGGGGCGATATCCGGAAGGTATATGTGATGGGCTGTCTTTCAGAACGTTATAAATCTGAATTAAGAAAGGAAATAGGTGAAGTAGATGAGTATTTCGGGGTAAACAATATACAGGATATTATTGAAACACTTGGATATAATTACAGGGAAAACCTAATAGGAGAGCGAATTATTACTGCGCCACAGCATTATGCCTATCTAAAAATATCGGAAGGCTGTGATCGTCAATGCTCATTCTGCGCTATACCACTTATGCGAGGGAAGCACCGTTCCCGATCTATAGAGAACATACTTTCAGAAGCTCAGATTCTTGTATCACAAGGTGTTAAGGAACTCATACTCATTGCACAGGACTTAACATATTATGGTGTTGATATTTACTATAAGCAAAAATTATCCGAACTTTTACGCCAGCTTGTTAGAACAGATAAGTTGGAATGGATTCGACTTCATTATGCATATCCGGCAGGCTTTCCAAAAGATGTATTATATACAATTAAACAATACGACACTATTTGCAATTACCTGGATTTGCCTTTTCAGCATATATCAGATTCGGTATTGAAAAAGATGCGGCGGGGCATTACACAAAAACAAACCTATAAATTGATTGAAGATATCCGCGAAATTATACCTGATATTGTTCTCCGTACGACTTTAATGGTAGGGCATCCAGGTGAAGATGATCGCCAATTTGAGGAACTTGTGGAATTTGTGCAAAAAGTTCGATTCGACAGGCTAGGTGTGTTTACGTATAGCGAAGAGGAAGATACATACGGAGCAAATAATTATAAAGATTATATTCCGGAGGAAGTTAAACAGAAGCGTGCCGATATTATTATGGATATTCAGCGCGGAATATCTTTCAATTTAAATCAAGCAAAAGTAGGGAAGCAGATTAAGGTTATTATCGATGGTGAGGAAAACGAATATTATATCGGACGAACCGAAGGAGATTCTCCCGAAGTTGATAATGAATTAATAATTCGAAGCAAAGAAAAATTGAAGGTTGGAGAATTTTATATGGCAACAATATCCGTAGCTGACGACTTTGACCTGGAAGCTGTTGTTATATAATGATTCATTTTAATAAATCCTGAACCGGAACATGCAAAACATATATGGGTTGGGGCGGTAATTCTAAAACGGTTTCGGCATCACCTTGAGCTACAAATTGAACAAACAAATATAGTTCTTGCCTATCTCTCCAGCTCTCAGTATCGTAGGTAGGTTCCCAGTTCCCAACTGAAAAATCTGTTAGGTCAATCGTTTGCCATTTTGTTAAACTTGAATTTGTATTGATAAAACACGATACTTTATTACCTAATTCTTCGTCGCGAAATAGTACAAGTATTTGTACTGAGTCTTTATTTTCTCTTAAAACTATCTGAGGACGCGCTATAGGTATTTTTTTTGTGCCAATACCCGATAGTGAGAATGGGCTTTTTCTTGAAGATATTTGCACTATTCGCCATACAGTATCTTTGCAATAGATAAGATGATATTGTGGAATATTGGTATTTATTGGAGACCAATAGCCGACTATATAAGGATTTCCATAGGAATCAGCTATCATTGAAGTTTGATTTATAAGCTCCCTTTTCATTGGTATTTTATATATATATTCAGCATTTAAAAGCGTAATAGGAAGCTGGTATTTTTCTCCGTTTGATTTTTCCCAGGTCATGCCACCATCGCACGACCTTGCATAGCATATATCGTGATTGGTAGCTACATCCGAGCTTTCGCGCCAAACCCATGAAACATGTATAATACCCTGGCAGTCGACGAAGGATTGCCAGTAAGCATTACGGACCCCTTCGCAATCAATCAAATTTGTATGTAATCGCTTCCAAAACCTTTCTATTGTGCTGTAACGATTGATAATCAGGTTGCCATTTCCTGAAGAACCATCGCGATAAATAAAAATAAGATCACCACCAGGTAACCTATAAAATTCTGGATAAGATACACAATCTTCATGAGTTCCGATCATAGATAATATATCACTTAAAATCAACGAACCAGGATTAATACTACGACAATAATGCAACGCGTTATTATGCTGATTCCATGCCATATGTAAATATCCATCACCATCAATCATGATACTAATTGAACAATGAGCATCATGAATATTTCCAATATATTGTGTACGAACAATTTCCCAATTATTAGCATTAAGCGAACGTTTTGCTAACATAACCGAAAACGAAGGGTCATACCATGAAATAAAATGAAAACCATTCGCACTTACTATAGAGTTCTTTCGAAATATTACAGTGTTAATAGAATTTCCTGACCAACCATCACTTACATAAGATAATTGTGCATCAACTGTATCGAGGAAAA
The DNA here is from genome assembly GCA_964392505.1 of uncultured Bacteroidales bacterium. Lineage (GTDB taxonomy): Bacteria > Bacteroidota > Bacteroidia > Bacteroidales > UBA10428 > UBA10428. Next base: position 8,336 of record CAYMQP010000040.1, on the reverse strand, counting down.
AAATGAAACATATATATATAAATATTTGATTTCGCATTATGTATTATATATTGAAAATAAAACTATATAATTCAAAGTTCAGATAAAAAAAGATTTTATCCTTTCTGCAATTGTTATAATCGAACAAATGCTTCAAAGAAATAATAATCGACATCAATTAGCGGAGAATCTACTTCTTTATTTTCAGGATAACTTCCTACATTGTGTTTGAGTGCTAAATAATAGTTATTACCTGTTTTAGAAAGATATTCCCTACTGCTTAACCTTTCAAGAATTTGAACAGCAACAACATAATACTGATCATTCGCAGAATATAATGATAATTCTAATAGTGAAGAAGCTAGGATTGCAGCAACCGATGCATCTTTATATACCCTGAGTGAATCGTGAACCTGATTGTCTCAATAAGGAATACCATCATCGGGTAGAAGGTGAATAATATAATTTGATATATTTTTGGTCTGATTAAGATATACAGAATCTTTTGTATATCGGAAGCAGAGAGTATAACCATATAAGCCCCACGATTGCCCTCGGGCCCATGAACTGCTGTCAGAATAACCCTGATGGGTTTGTTTCTAAATTACTGCTCCAGTAATGGTATCATAATCCAATACATGATGCGAGCTGTAATCGTTGTGAAAATGATTATTCATGGTTGTATTAGCATGCTGAATAGCTATTTTATAGTAAAGTGAATCTCCTGTTATGCGCGAAACCTCAAAAAGAAGTTCTAGGTTCATCATATTGTCAATAATTACAGGAAATTCCCATTTATTTGGTGCCCAGTTCCAACTCTTAATACAGCCAAATACCGGATTGAATCGAGAGGCAAGCGAATTTGCCGCATCTATCATTACAGCTTTATATTCTTCTTCGCCAGTAAGTCGATAGGCTTTCCCAAATGAATTATTAAAAAAAAAGCCCAAATCGTGTGTCGAAGTATTAAACCGATGATCGATTATCTTGTTCTGCGACCAGATGGCTGCATTTTTCCATAAGGCGTCACCGCTATATGCATATAACATCCAACAGATGCCTGACCAAAATCCTTCCGTCCAGTCCATATAATCCTTTATCCACCACGTTCCATTTGCCTCACTAGCCGACCTGAGAATAGCATCGTTTTGTAAGGTTGCTCTGTACATCAGTTTCATCCGACCTTCAACCTAGTTAAGCATAGAAACAGGTGAATATACATTAGTACTGCAGGAATGTATAAGAATTAAAAATATAGTTGTCAGATAGTAATTTTTTATAATACTCAAAGATAATTATCTTAAAAATAAACCAATTTTATATGTGATTTCATGCATATTGCACGAATAATATCCGATACATGAATATTATAAAGTTTGTTGGGTATTCTATCTTGTTTCCATTTTTACTATTTTCCCTAACCAGATGATAAGTAATGCTGCAATCAACAGGATTACCATCATAATAAGCCATGTTATATTGAACCCGAAACGATCAATCAGTTGCATACCACTGTTATGCCCGAAAATATGACCGAAACTAAATGCCATGGTAAAAAGGGCCATATAATCGCCAGAACGACCCTTTTCAGCGCGATCGAGAGCAAAACGGTTCAGAAAGGGGAAATTCATCATTTCACCAAAAGTAACCAACAGCATACCCATTACCAGTATTCCGTTCCAATGTGAAAGATTTAGTATAAAAAAACTCGTGGCAATAAATAAAGTGCTTGTAAATAGAATAGCAATAATTGAATACTTCGATTGCTCAAAGTATTTTACTAGTGGCATTTCGAGTCCAAAAATCAGTAATCCGTTCATGGCCATCAGCAAACCGATATACTCTTCCGACAAAAGATGAATATCACGGTAATAAAGCGGCATAGTCGAAAAATACTGCAGAAACGCGAAACCTATTATTAATACAATACTCAGAAACAACAGGTAGGGTTTATCGCGGTATGGAGAAAAATTACTTCTTTTCTGTTGTGCATCTACTTCCCGACGTGCCTTTCTTCGATCGAGTAAATAAATAAACACTAATCCGGCTGCAATACAGGTAAGGCCGTCGATCCAAAATAATCCACCGTAGCTCCATAATCCAATTATGATACCACCGGCTGCAGGACCCATTGAAAAACCCAGATTTATAGCCAGGCGAATCAGGGTTACAGAACGTGTTCTGTTTTGGGGTTTGCTGTAGACATTCAGAGCTACATAAATAGCAGGACGAATTGTGTCGGCCACCACCATCAGTAAAAATACTCCTATACTGAAACCAATGAAGGAGCGAATATACTGAAGGCCAATAAACATAATACCCGATAGCAACAAGCTCCAGAAAATTACCGGGTAGTATCCAATTCTGTCGGTTAATTTACCTCCGAGCCACGACCCAGCAACTGAACCCAGACCAAAGACCGACATAATCCATCCAACCATTTTCAGTGAGAAGCCCAAATCGGAAGTTAAATAAAGCGACATAAAAGGTACCACCATCATACCTGCACGGTTGATAAGTGTGACAAGAGCAAGCCACCATACTTCCCTTCGAAGTCCTCGAAACGACCCGATATATGATTTGTAAACCTTTTTTACCACTTAATGAGATATAAAAAATCCAGCTATCAGACTGGATTCGAGTTATTCCTTTTAAAAATACCTATACTTAAACCTACCATTGAAATTACTGTGTAAAAGTATTGAAAAAATCATATATATGATTAATCTGCTGTTTGGTCCATGAACTAGATATAACGAATCGTTACTCGTTTGGATTAATTCTGGAAGCTTATTCGGAAATTTATTTAGTACAATTTATCAGCGAATAGCATGTTTTAACTAGAAAGATTATGGTAAATTGACCCGACTTACACCTCCTTTATATAAATTACGTAACATTTTGTTAAATAATTTATTATGAAGAAAAAAACTTCTAAATATTTACACCTAAAATGGTTTTTTTTTAAAATCTTTTTACTTTCATGAGCGATTTTGGTTTCACAATTGTTGTATTTGCGATAATAGAATTATATTTTACTTGACTTCATTGTTTAACTAACTCAAAATTGCTATAAAAAACTTTTACTTGCTATTTGCTTATTCGGTATTTCATTACTTGTCATAAAAGCACAAGTACTTTTTGATCCTGCTACATATAATCCTTGGAGTCTCCCAGCAGGTATGAGCATAGTTGAGATTGAAGAAGCCCAATATTGTCAGATTATATTGAATGGATGGAATTCATATATTTTAATCGATCCTGTAGAAGCTGCTGATTATCATACTGATTTTACTACCATGGCTAAATTCTCAATTGGTGCTACCGATACATTAACAATTGAGCAGATTAACACCTTTTTAAAACTTGCGAATGCTGATTTTTCGGTTGAAATAGCTGCAGCCGATAATTCTAGCATCTCTGAGTTTACTCAATATACAATTCCTATTGCCACTTTGGGAACAATAGAACGTATTCAGGTTGCCGGGCAGGAAACCATTAACTAGTAGGCAGTTGTTGGGGATACTTTATGGATTGGCACGGTTTCACTTGTTGGTGAAGCTCCAAATAATGCTGAACATAAAGAAAATATACAACCAAGTATATACCCAAATCCTGTTAAAACTGAATTGAATATAATTTGTACTGAGGCTATCGAGAGAATTCAGATAATAAGCATTACAGGTGCCATGGTTATGAATATTACTAAAACAGACAGGATTAACGTTACTGAACTGAAAGCCGGATTATATCTGATAAAAGCTCAAACAAGCAATGGTATTTACGCCGATACCTTTATAAAGGAATTAACGACGAATCACAGCAGGTTTGTTTATAAAAAAGTCTTCTAAAATGAAGGCTTTTTTAGTTTTATTAAATTAATCTGTTAATTTATTTTATAATTAGTTGTAAACCAGATCATTCATTATAAATAAGTGTGGAAATGTTATTTATTAAATCAGCAATATTTGTTAATTTCGTTTACCTTTGATAAAAATTATTTAAACACTATTATGAAAGAAGGAAAAGTAAAATTTTTTAATGAATCAAAAGGTTATGGATTTATAAAAGACAGTGAAACCGACGAAGAACACTTCGTTCATGTCAGTGGCCTGATTGACCGAATCACTGAAGGCGATGAAGTGACATTTGAACTTCAACAGGGTAAAAAAGGATTAAATGCTGTAAATGTTAAAAAGGTTGGATAAAGAAAGGTACGATATACATTTTGTTTTTAATCTTGAGCTCCGTATTTTCGGAGCTTTTTTTATTCATATCGGATTGTAAATTTTTGGATTGAAAAAATAGCTACGTATGATATGGTATTGATAAGCCTGTTTGTGGTGATTTTGTAGTTATATAGTTCAATTCTAATATAGATTTTAGCTATATTTAATAAGATTCATAAAATCAAATTGTCATGGAAGCTACTCAAACAATTCTTGGTATTGCAGATATCTCATATAATAATAGTGATAGTATTCTTTTAATGCATATGCATAAGAAATCGAATATCGATATTGAAGCTGCCCGCAAAATAACTGATATTGCTAATGCCATGACAGGCGATAAAGTACATGTTAACCTGGTTGATATAAGGGAAATGACTTTTATGAGCAGCGAAGCTCGGAAACATTTTGCAATCCAGAATAAATCTACAGTTAAAGCAGTTGCAGTTATAATGAATTCGGTTTTACACAGACCTTTAGTCAATTTATATCTTAAATTCAGCAGACCATCATTACCAACCCGAATGTTCGACAATGAGGAAAAAGCTATTGAATGGCTCCACGAATCATTAGGATAAATACAAAGTCTATTTATAGATATCTTTGAATGAATGTATCAGATGTTATTTTCATAAATCCTATCTTTAGGGTTAACTATGAACCTATACATTCAGCATAAAATTGGATTCTTTACGGGAATTATTCTTTTCATTACTGTTGTTTTCCTTCCTTCAGATAAAGGAATGGAGAGTTCTGCAAAATACACAGCTGCATGTGCTCTATTAATGGCTATATGGTGGCTTTCCGAAGCTATCCCTCTGGCTGCAACTGCCTTATTACCTCTTGTGTTATTTCCGGTATTTAAAATACTGAATGCCAAACAAGTTGCACTTACCTATGCCGATAGCAATATTATATTATTTATGGGTGGTTTTTTTATTGCAATGGCTATGCAACGCCATAATCTGCACAAGAGGATAGCGCTTAAAATCATTAGTTTGCTGGGTACATCACCCAGAAATATTATTTTGGGATTTATGGTTGCCACAGCATTCCTATCAATGTGGATTTCCAATACTGCCACGGCTATGATGATGTTGCCCATTGGTATCGCTGTTGTTCAACACCTACAGCCTTTTATTAAGATTAATAAGGGTACTGGCAGTACTGACAAGAAAAAGAATCTTGGTATTGCTGTGATGCTTGGAATAGCCTATTCAGCCAGTATTGGAGGAGTTGGCACACTTATAGGAACACCTCCAAATATTATTTTTGCCGGTATTTCCAAAACTATGTTTCCCAACATGCCCGAAGTGGATTTTATGGGCTGGATACGTATTGGCTTACCCATAGTTTTTGTATTTCTTCCATTAACCTGGTTATACATTGTATATATTGGAGCTCCAGTTGCCAAAAGCAGTATAAAGGGAGGGAGAGAAGCTATTAAATCTGAAATAAAATCATTGGGAAGAATTAACATGGGAGAGCTGCTAACACTTATTATTTTTTGTATCACGGCTTTAGGCTGGATATTTCGTAAAGATCTAGTTTTAGGTAATTTCAAATTAAAAGGCTGGGCAACAATTTTAGGTATCGGACCCTATGTTAACGATTCAACTGTGGCGCTTTTTGGAGCCCTCTTGCTTTTTATTATTCCTTTGAATTTAAAAAAAAATGAGTTCGTTCTAAATTGGGAATGGGCAAAACAAATACCCTGGGGAATTTTAATACTTTTTGGAGGCGGATTTGCTCTGGCCTCTGGATTTCAATCATCCGGTTTGGATGTCTGGATAGGAAATGCCTTTAGTAATTTGAAAAATATATCGCCTATTATTCTGATAATATCAGTATGTTTGCTACTAACCTTCCTAACTGAAATTACATCGAACACAGCCACCATTACTATGATATTACCTGTACTGGCAGCCATGAGTCTATCCTTTAACATGAATCCGTTTATTCTAATGATACCAGCAACCATATCAACTTCGTGTGCCTTTATGATGCCTGTTGCTACCCCACCGAATGCAATAGTATTCGGAAGCGGATACCTGAAAATTCAAGATATGGCAAGAATTGGCATTATCTTAAATTTCGTAGGAGTAATTCTTATCACATCTATTATGTATTTTGTTGCATTTCCACTGCTGGGGATAGCGTTTAAATGATTTTGAAGTTAGTCCTTTATAAAAGTGCCAGATCAATACATTTTCTTATCTTTATGGTAATTTCCTTCCGTTTAAAATCAATCGACATGAATAATTTAAGAAAAATATACCTGGATATCATATTTACTATCTTGTTTATTATTTCATTAAGATTCTGTGGAAGTGTTCTTGCCCAGTCCATGACAATGCAGGAAGTACGTACTAATCTTTTAGCTAACCCGCCGGTTTATGGCGACAGTGCTATAAGGAAAGCCTGTTTCGACGCTCTCGATATAAAGTTCAAAGAACCTGATGCAGCAACAGATGATGACGTTAGAGACTTCTATGATAATATGATTAATCATGTTGCGACCGATATTGCATTACCCAGTTCAGGATTGGCAGTAGTATATAAATTGTATAATCATGGTTTTATTGTTAAAATGCAAGATCTGATTGTTGCCTTTGACCTGATAAAAGGTATGTCTTTATGGGACAACATTCCCGTACAAACCATAAGAGAGGTGGATGTTGCTATGGTAAGCCATATACATAACGATCATTACGATCCGGCAGTTTTAAACTCGATTAAACAATATGGTGGTATAATAATAATTCCGGAGGAAATGGATTTTCCTGATGCTATCAAATTGGCTCCGGGCGATAGTGTAGTAATAGAGGGGGTTGTATTTAAAGCTCACGATGCATTGCATGGTGATACTCCATGCAGAATTTTTGAAGTTTATTCGCCCACCGGGATTAAAATACTTCATACAGGCGACAATCAGACATCTGTTACATTACCTGATGTTGAAGACATAGATATCCTGTTGTTAAATAGTTGGGTCAACGAGGGTTCCGGGGAACTGTCGAATGTGGTAGGCATGTATAATTGTCTCCAAAAACTGACTCCGCAATTAATGATTCCGGGGCATTGTAACGAGCTCAATCACGATCCTTGGCAACGTTGGGCTTACGATTCGGTTTATGCATTGATGGAACTGGATATTCCCTCTGATGTAGTTGTTTTGGCATGGGGAGAGAAAATGGTATACAGACCAAATTCCATATTACCTATCTATAATACCACCAGTGTTCCCGTAATTGATGGTTATTGGGATACAACTTGGGCATTTACTCCGTTAGTTCAGATGCCAAAAATATTATTGGAAACACCCTCCGATTGGTTCGATTTGAATGGTACGTTTCGAACTATGTGGGATTCCGATAACCTATATTTTTATGTTTCAGTTCAGGATGATATTCTTCGAACCGATAATGTAGATATGGGGAATAATGATGTAGTTGAATTATTTTTCGATGGCGATAACAGCAAGAACGATGCCGGCCTGGGATACGATGAAAATGATATCCAGATGCGGTTTGAATATATGGGAGGATCATGGCAGGCGCCCAACAGTCAATTTGTATATCAACAAACAGATAGAGGCTATAACCTGGAAATTCGAATACCTGATGACGATTTAACATTCAATCCAATTTCTGATCTAATTGTAGGTTTTGATGCCCAGGTTACAGATAATGACAATGGTACTCAAAATTCAATAATACGCTGGTGGTCTGAGAGCATGGATAACTGGTTTAATCCTAGTTTGTTTGGGACGACAAAGTTAATCGGATCATCTTTAACAGGAATAAAGAACGTTTACTATACTCCGGCAAGTATACAGATCGATGCGGCTATTGATAACGCATGGGTAGGACATGAGCTATATACTGTCAATCACGTAATATCAGGTGCAGAATTTATTTATACTCCGAATGATGTTGACCTTTTATGGAATATTATGTGGAATATTGATTACTTGTATTTCTGGTTTGAAGTTACAGACGATACCCTGGTTAATGACAGCGGAAATGATTACTATCAGGACGATTGTATTGAGATCTGGCTCGATGGTGATAATAGTAAAAATTCGGTTCACGACGGCATAAATGATTATTTATTTCAGTTCAGGTA
>CAYMQP010000039.1:0-17958 GCA_964392505.1 uncultured Bacteroidales bacterium | reverse complement strand
ATATGCTTGACAGCCTGAGCTTTTGCCGGGTAGGCACCTATTACGATTCACTTGAACAGGCGAGTAATCATCCGCTTATTTTCGAAAAAAACTCCATTCGAATTGCATTGCTGAATTATACCTATGGTACAAATGGACTAATAATAAAACCTCCATACCGAATAAATCGAATAGACACTAGTGTTATTGCCTATGAAATTAATAAGGCCAGACTCGCTAATCCGGATTTTACAATAGTTTTTATTCACTGGGGAAATGAATACGAGCGAGAAGAAAACACCTATCAGCAAAAACTTGCGGAATTTATGCTTAGCAAGGGAGTAGATGCTATAATCGGATCTCATCCTCATGTAGTACAGCCTGTTCGCTATATATCATTGCCAGACGATACACTTAATGTATATCCTGTAGTATATTCTTTGGGCAATTTTATATCGAACCAGAGGGCTCAATATAAAGATGGGGGTATTATAGCCGAATTACACATATCGAAAGTGGGACAGTATGCAAAACTAGATAGTTTGAATTATTTACCCTACTGGGTTTGGAGGCAGGATCATTCGAATGGGGAATCGACATTTTACATAGTGCCAGTGGCTAAGTATGAGTCAAATCCAGCTGATTATGAAATGCTCCCAGGCGATATTTATCGCTTAAATCGGTTTGCAACTGATACGCGAAAACATCTTTCCAATGTAAAAGAATCAGTGTATTACAGAAAAAGTGACTAGAATAACGATCTGTATAATATTACTTCAGTTGTTATTCGCTGATTTAGGTTTCGAGTATATCACTGTCGACAAGAATACGCCCACAGTATTCGCATACAATAATTTTTTTTCTCGATTTTATATCTAACTGGCGCTGTGGGGGTATTTTATTGAAACAACCTCCGCATGCATCGCGTTCAACACTTACTACGGCAAGTCCGTTCCTGGCATTTTTACGAATTTTTTTATAGGCGGTAAGAAGACGTTCTTCGATCTTTGATTCCAGTTCATTTGCTTTCTTTAAAAATTCTTCTTCTTCTTTTTTGGTATCGCCAACAATTTCATCCAGTTCTGATTTTTTATCATCAAGGTCTTTATTACGTTCCTCTAACAATTTCTTTGAATCGTCAATAACGACTGTTTTGTCTTTAATTTGTTGAGTGAATTCACGAATTCGTTTTTCACAAAGTTCAATCTCAAGGGTCTGATATTCAATTTCTTTAGATAAAGAATCAAATTCACGATTATTTCTGACATTGTTTTGCTGTTCTTTATATTTTTCAATTGACGACTGAGCTTGTGTAATTTCATTCTTCTTTCCCGAAATGTTGTGATCCATGCTCTTAACTTCTTCAATGTATTTATCGATTCGGGTTTCGAGTCCTACAATTTCATCTTCCAAGTCCTGCACTTCAAGTGGGAGTTCACCTCTGAGGGTTCTAATTTTATCAACATCGGAATTTATTACCTGTAACTGATATAGTGTTCGTAGTTTTTCTTCAACCGATATATCAGATACTTCAGTAGATTTTGTTTTTTCTATTGCCATTTTATGTAAAATATTTTATCGGATTAGTAACTATGGTCGACAAATGAACGGCAAATGTACTGAAATTTTTAATAAGTAAATCATAAAATATCTCTTTCGTAAATTGTTCACTTTCATAGTGTCCGACATCGCAAAGTAAAATTTTTTGTTCGGGATCAAAGAACTGGTGATATTTAATATCTCCTGTAACAAAAGCATCGGATTTTGCTAGCATGGCTTTTTTCAAAAGAAAATATCCCGATCCGCCACAAACAGATATTTTTTTATATGCTTTTTTAATTATCCCCGAATATCGGATTACCGAAGTATTAAACGTATGCTTTAATAACTCTAAAAATTGATTGTGGGTAACAGGTTTTTCAAATTCACCTATCATTCCGGCTCCAGTTTTATTATATTCGTTTTCGATCGGGTACATATCATATGCTACTTCTTCATAAGGGTGTGCATCAATCATTGCATCAATACAATCGCTAATTCTCTCTCTTGGGACAATTGTTTCTATGCGAATTTCATCTTCGAAATGCAGTTTACCCTTTTCTCCAACATAAGGATTAGTATCTTCTCCTCCCCGAAAAGTGCCAAGCCCAGAAATATTATAACTACAACTGTCATAGTTCCCAATATGTCCGGCTCCGGAATTAAATAAGGCTTCTCTAACCTTATTGACATGTTTTTCAGGTACGAAAGTTACCAGCTTTACCAGATTTCCTTTACTTGGACTAAGTATTTGGCAGTTTAACAAACCTAATTTATCGCAAATTTTTTTATTAACACCCATACTGACATTATCTACGTTGGTATGTGCAGCATAGATGGCAATATTGTTTTTAATGGCCTTTATCAGAATACGTTCGGTATTAGTTTGCCCGGTGACCGATTTTATTTCATTGAATATGAAGGGATGATGTGCTACAATGAGATTATCCCCATATCGAAGTGCTTCATCCAGGATATCGCAAGTAACATCGACAGTACATAAAATGCCCTTCACATTCCAATCATCACTGCCCGTAAGTAAACCTGCGTTGTCGTATGATTCCTGCAATGATAAGGGTGCGAATGCTTCAAGTACTTTTCTGATTTCTGCAATTGTCATGGTTGGTTATGATAAATGCTCAGCACAATATCTTCAATGCATTATTAAAGGTTATCTTTAATCTGAAGCAGCAGGTTTTTAATTTCGGTAAGTGATTGAATAACTTCGAAGTTGTTATTCGTATCTTCTTTATTATCTTTAATTTTCTTCTTGGCTCCGTTAAGTGTCATCCCCCTTTCCTTAACCAAATGATAAATCAGTTGTAAATTTTTTATATCCTGCTTAGTGAAAAAACGATTTCCTTTTTTATTTTTTCTTGGTTTGATTATATCGAATTCCTTCTCCCAGAATCGAATAAGCGATGTATTAACACCAAACATTCTTGCAACTTCGCCAATTGAATAATAAAGTTTTTCGATTTTTTTCTCTTTATATGGCATAATACCAAAATTACGCTTGAGCAAGATCTTGGATTCTAATTTAAAAAATAAATATAAATAAACCAATAATTTACATTAATCTACTTAAAGAATGAGAGTAAATCTATTTTGAATCAGAAATGATATTTATTTTCAGGCATTGCTTGCAAAAGCATATAATGGGGAATTTATATAACAGCTTAAAATTAAAATTCTATGCTTAATGAATGAATATTGCCCGCATTATCGATAACCAGTAAATTATCAGGAAAATCAGACTGGTTAAGATACTGAAGTTTAAAAATTGCTCGATTATTGGGATCGATTTTCGCTCCACCTTCACCTTCCTGCATAATAGGCGTAATTTTACCACCAATGAAATTGCCCTCGGCATCGACTTTTATATTAACGAGAGGAGCGATACCATTAGGCCCGGTTATATTAAAGCGTGAATATGTAGCAAAATTACCAAGACTATATGCAATGAATCGATTCTTATATAATTCCATGGCTCGGGTTACATGTGGACCATGACCAATGATAATATCAGCACCGGCATCGATCATCCTGTGTGCAAATTCATAAACATTTCCCCTATTGGCACCAAGAAATATTTCATTCGTACGTGGCACATGCTGATGATTTCTCCCTTCGGCACCACCGTGCATCGAAACAATTATAATATCACAAGTATCATTTAACTGACGAACTATCGATTCGGCCTGGGTAATATTCCTCAGATCCATAACGCCATTATTAGGAGAAAATGCAGTGAAACCTATGATTAATTCGCTTTTTTCAAATATGGTATAAGGAAACTCATTAAATCCGGCAAAATTGAGACCAGCATCTTGAAGCACTATAACTGAATTCATCCTTCCTGCAAATCCAAAGTCGTTCACATGGTTATTTGCCACGCTTACTAAATTGAAACCAGCCTCCACGATACAATTAACATATTCATCGGGCATACGAAATACATAACAAAGTTTTGGATCGTTACACTTTTTGGGTGTACCGGCATTTCCAGCAAACACTCCTTCGAGATTACAGAAACTAATATCGGCATCGAGAATATATTCTTTAACCGGATCGAGTAAAGGGTTACAATTATTTCCTGGTGGCAAATAGGTTGATGATGGATAATTGGTTCCTAACATTACGTCGCCTACCATGATAATACTGAGTGTATCAATCTTTATAACTTCCTTACTAATTATAGAATCACTGAAAACTACTGAATCTTTATGAAGAATTGAATCACATGATATGATTATGATACTATCATTCTGAGGAGTAACAATGAGAGAATCCGAAGTTTCCGTAAATAATGTATCTGAATTATTTGTAATGAGTTTGGGCTTTGAAATTGAATCATTACTAAGAGTTATATTAGTTGTATCATTTATTTGAATTGAATTGGCATTAACATTACTTGAAGAACATACCCAAGCATAAATTAAAAAAATACAGAATATTCTGTAAGGATTTTCCATACGTAACAAATCTTTCGTAAAGAAAGTACGAAAATATTTTAGAAGAGAAGGAATTTGTAAACAGAAAGAAAAAACTTAATCGAAAGTCTGGCCCGATTTCAGGGAGATTTCAATCATTCGTTCGTATTCTTCAGCGGTAAGATCGTTAAAGTAGTAATTAACCGGATTAACTTTTTTACCATTGATCATAACTTCATAGTGCAGATGGGGGGCTGTCGAAAGTCCCGAATTACCTACAAAACCAATGACATCACCTCTTTTAACTTTTTGTCCCTCTTTTACATTAAAACCGTTTAGGTGGGCATACAGGGTTTTATAACCATAACCGTGATTGATAACTATTTTATTACCATACCCTCTTTTTGAGCTGGTCAAATATTCAATAACTCCGTCTCCTGTGGCGTATATTTCGGTATTGAAGGGCGCTGTGAAATCCATACCATAGTGAAACTTTCGTATTTTATAGATGGGGTGAATACGGTATCCCCAGCCACTGGCAGTTCGCTTAAGGTCTTTGTTTGAAATAGGTTGTATAGCTGGAATAGAGGCCAGCATGTCCTCCTTATTTTTTGCTAGGTCAATAATCTCATCATACGAAGTAGACTGAACATATATTTTCTTCATGATTTTATCGAGTCTTGATTTTACATCGATAACAATCTCGGAATTTTCGAGCTTTTCAAGATCACGATAAGCATTATGTCCACCTGTACCGGCTTCACGTACCGAGGAATGAATAGGTTCTGCCTCGAATATTGTACGGTATATATTATCGTCTCTTTCCTGCAGGTCTAGTAGAACGGTTTCAATCTTATTGAGTTCGTCATTGACAATCTGGTAATTAACTTTTAACTCACTAATTTGCCGTTTCAGACCCTTTTCCTTAGGCGAGTCGAAAAAAATAGATAATACCAGAAAATAAAGCACTGACAGGACAATACTGGCCAGAAAATATGTAAGGAAAATGAAAATCTTTTCTTTGGTGGATCGAGCAACTTTTGTATAGCTTAGCGACTCCGGATTGAATTTGTATTTGTGCTTCGCCATGAGATTCAATTTGTAATTAGTTAGTCTTTTTTTGCTATTTGTTCAAATTCTTCTGGCGTCAGATCATCGGAAAAAAAGTATAGCGGATTTATTGGCTGTTTCTGAAACCAGACCTCGTAGTGTAAATGAGTTCCGGTCGATCTTCCTGTATTGCCCATCAAGCCTATTAATTGTCCACGTTCCACTTGTTGTCCTTCCTCAACCAGTATACTGTTTAAATGAGCGTATCGTGTGCAATGGCCAAAACCATGGTCAACAACTATCTCATTTCCATAGCCTTTACGAGATTGTTTTACTAAGGTTACAATTCCATCGGCTGTTGCAAAAATTTCTGTGTTTTTAGGGCCGCAAAAATCGACTCCAAGATGTACTTTACGAAATAGTGTAAACGGATCTGTGCGGCTTCCAAAGTATGAGCTGATCCAAATTCTTTTAGTCAGCTTAATGGGAGGAATACCCGGATAATGCTTTAACTTATTGCTTTTATCTAAAGCAGCTTCCATAATTTCTTTATATGATTCTTCCTGAATATAAATTTGCTTTTTAAGATTTTCCACCTCCTTGATAAGGTTACTAAAAAATTGATTCGAATAGCTTTGCATGGGAGTGGCATACGGATCGTAACCTCCTGTTCCTGCAGAGCGAATACTTGCTGGAATAGAGTCCAGCTCCAGTATATTCCTGTAAATCTGATCGTTTGTAAAATGAAATGATGTTAAATTACCACTAAGGCTATCCACTTTATGCGATAAATATGCGTATTTTGCATAGTACTTTCTTGCTCTGAGTTTTTGAAGAGATACTTCGGGTGAATCTATAAATGAATAAAGAAAAATAAGAAATATAAAAGCAATAGTATTAATTGAGAAGAATGTTAAAAGACCTTTAAGTATTTTTAAACCTTTTGATCTTTTAACTTCGACAAATGATAAGGTCGTAGTATTAAAGTAGTATCTTTTTCTTCTGATTCCCAAGTAAAATAAGTAAAGTGTTAAGCGTTTCAGGTGAATGTCAACAAATCTATAAGAAAAAAATTAGTTTTACAAACACTTTACACACAGGAATGTATATATTTTCGTACTTTAATTACCGAATCATTTAAAAGAATTACATGAATTCAATAGAAGTTCGCCAGAGTTTTTTCGATTTTTTCATTGCAAAGGAGCATAAAATAGTTGCATCTGCACCTATGGTTGTAAAAGACGATCCTACACTGATGTTTACCAATGCAGGTATGAATCAGTTTAAGGATATTTTTCTTGAAAACCGCACCACCCAAGATAAAAGAATAGCTAATACACAAAAGTGCTTGCGTGTATCGGGCAAACATAACGATTTGGAGGAAGTAGGGCACGATACATACCACCATACTATGTTCGAAATGTTGGGTAACTGGTCGTTTGGCGATTATTTCAAGAAGGAAGCTATAGCCTGGGCCTG
This sequence comes from uncultured Bacteroidales bacterium, assembly GCA_964392505.1. Classification (GTDB taxonomy): domain Bacteria; phylum Bacteroidota; class Bacteroidia; order Bacteroidales; family UBA10428; genus UBA10428. Next base: position 10,978 of record CAYMQP010000039.1, on the reverse strand, counting down.
GGAATTTTTAACGGGAATTGTTAAAATCGACAAAGATCGATTTTACGCTACGGTATTTGAAGGGGACAAGAAAGATAACGTTCCGCCTGATGACGAGGCTTTAAAATATTGGAAAAAGTATTTGCCTTCAGATCGAATACTTAAATTTTCTAAGAAAGATAATTTTTGGGAAATGGGAGATACCGGACCCTGTGGGCCCTGTTCAGAGATTCATATCGATCTTAGAACGAATCAAGAACGAAAACAAACAAATGGTGCTGAGCTTATAAATAAGAACAATCCACAGATAATAGAAATATGGAATCTTGTTTTTATTCAGTATAACAGAAAAGCCGATAATACCCTGGAACCTTTACCCAAGAAGCATGTCGATACGGGCATGGGATTTGAACGATTGTGTATGGTGATTCAGGGTAAAACTTCGAATTACGATACCGATATTTTTCAATCCATCATTAAAAAAATTTCTGAAATTACAGGCATTTCCTATGGTAAATCAGACAAGACGGATATTGCCATGCGTGTGGTAGCCGATCATTTACGTGCGGTGTCATTTGCCATTGCCGATGGTCAGCTGCCATCGAATATTAAGGCCGGTTATGTGATCCGACGGATTTTACGGCGTGCCATACGTTATAATTATAATTTTTTAAGCCAAAAAGAGCCGGGGATTTTTAAACTGGTTGATACCCTGGCAGTAACTATGGGTAATGCCTTTCCGGAACTTCGTAAGCAGCAGAAATTAATAGAGAATGTGATCCACGACGAAGAAAAAGCATTCCTGCGAACACTCGATTCAGGTATCAAACTATTGGAAGGACTAATGGTTGCGGCCATGTCGAAGGGATTAAATATCATCAGTGGACGAAAAGCATTCGAATTATACGATACTTTTGGTTTCCCGCTCGATCTGACACAACTTATTCTTCGGGAAAATGAGATGGAAGTTGATCTGGCTGAATTCAATAGCGAAATGGAAGCTCAAAAGGCTCGTTCCCGGCAGGCGTCGGAAAGCGACACTTCCGACTGGGTGGTATTGAAAGCCAGTAATGATCAGGAATTTATCGGTTATGATGTACAGGAAGCCGAAGTAAACTTGGTGCGATATAGAAAAATTTCCACTAGGGGTAAGGATTTTTATCATTTAGTTTTTGATCGTACACCATTTTATGGAGAATCTGGTGGTCAGGTTGGCGATCGGGGATATTTGGAAGTGAATGGAGAGCATATTGAGATTCTCGATACCGTAAAAGAAAATAATCAGAGCCTTCATATAGTTAAAAAATTACCAGCCAATACAGACGTACTAATGAAAGCAGTTGTGGATGGGGAAGCCCGGCAGGCTACGGCTAATAATCATACAGCTACACATTTATTACATTATGCATTACGTACAGTATTGGGAAAGCATGTTGAACAAAAGGGATCACTTGTTCATCCCGATTATTTGAGATTCGATTTTTCTCATTTTCATAAAATTAGCGACGAACAGTTACTTAAAATTGAGCAAATGGTAAATCGTTTAATTCGAGAAAATTTCAGTATGGAAGAATTCAGAGATATGCCTCTCGAGATGGCTCGTGAACTGGGTGCAATGGCATTATTCGGAGAGAAATATGACGATCATGTTCGTGTAGTTAAATTTGGCGATTCGGTTGAATTATGCGGAGGCACTCATGTGAGTGCAACTGGTGATATTGGTATATTTAAAATTATTTCAGAATCATCGATTGCTGCTGGTATAAGACGTATTCAGGCTTATACTGCTCGTAAGGCTGAGGATTATATAAATAATCAGATCGGTATATTAAAGGATATAACAACGCTACTTGATGCACCAAACGATTTGAAGCAGAGCGTGGCTTCACTTGCTGAGCAAAATGCAGAATTAAGAAAGAAAGTTGAAGAATTTAATCAACAGGAGGTGAGACGAATAAAGAATAATTTGGAGGATAAACTTATTGAAAAGTCAGGAATCAATGTTATTGCTCAAAAAATAGCCACCGACTCGACTAGTGTGGTAAAAGATCTTGCTTTCCAAATGCGTAACGAAATCGATAATTTATTTCTTGTGTTAGGAGCTGAAATACATGATAAAGCACATCTTGCCGTCATGATTTCCGATAGTCTGGTAAAAGAAAAAAAATGGCATGCAGGACATATTGTAAAAGAACTAGCTAAAGAAATTAAAGGAGGAGGAGGTGGCCAGCCATTCTTTGCCACTGCAGGAGGATCTTATACCAAAGGTATAATGAGTGCACTCGAAAAAGCCATAGGTTTTATAAAGTAGTTACAATTATTATATCTAGGACCATCTGATTTAATAAATATAATTTAACAACCTGCTCATTTTTTTATCTAATTCAGTAAAATAATACTTTTAGCTGCTTCGCATACTATATACTCTTTTTGCGGGGATCAAGTGAATCAAATATTAGAAAGTTTACTGGATAGGGTTGAATTTATACTTTGTTTTCGTTAGAAATGTTTAAATTGGAGTACCGATAAAACTCTCCAAAATGAAAATAACCAGAATCTTTGACATCCTTGAGTATGCTCTTTCTAATTATGCAGAAAAAGAAGATGTTCTTGCATGCAAGGTTGAAGGACAATGGAAAACCTATTCCATAAAGCAATATTATGACTATGCTTACTATACAAGTATAGGTCTTCTTGCATTAAATCTTCAAAAGGGGGATCGGATTGCAACTATTTCTAACAACCGACCCGAATGGAATTTTATGGATATGGCTATTATCCAGGCTGGTATAACACATGTTCCGATTTATCCAACAATTAGCGAATCGGATTATGAATACATCCTGAACCATTGCGAGCCAAAAATTGTGATTGCTACTGATAAAAGCCTATATCAGAAATTAGAACCTGTTATTAAAAGAATAAGTTCAGTTCAGGGTATTTATACCTTTAACGAAGTTGAGGGTATAAAAAACTGGAAACAAATTCACGAATTGGGAATTGCAAATTCTAAGAAATACCGTATACGGCTCGATGAAATAAAAAAAAGCATTACGCCTGATAATTTGGCTTCTTTAATTTATACTTCGGGTACAACCGGGAACCCCAAAGGGGTTATGCTTTCACATAAAAATATTATTAGTAATGTAATGGGGATTAGTCAGATTTTTCATTTTGATATTCATGATAGAGCGTTAAGTTTTCTACCTATTTGTCATGTATTTGAACGAACAATTAACTACTATTTCCAATATAAAGGAGTCGGTGTTTATTATGCTGAAAGTCTGGGTACAATATCCGATAACCTCAAAGAAGTTAAGCCTACAGTATTTATTGCAGTGCCTCGTATTCTCGAACGCATTTATGATCGTATTGTCGGTGTAGGAAAAGAACTGAAAGGTATAAAAAAGCAACTTTTTTTCTGGGCAGTTAATTTAGGATTGCGATTTGAATTTAATCGTGTAAATGGATGGTTTTATCATTTTAAACTGAAACTGGCCGATAAACTTATATTCTCGAAATGGAGGCTTGCTGTTGGTAATAAAGTAAAACTTATTGTTGTTGGTGGAGCTGCGCTTCAACCCAGGTTAATCCGGATTTTCAATGCTGCCGGAATTCCTTGTGTCGAAGGTTATGGAATGACTGAGACTTCTCCGGTAATAGCTGCAAATGTGTATGATACTGGTGAAATAATGATTGGAACAGTTGGTCCAATATTACCTGGTGTGCAGGTAAAAATTGCAGAAGACGGAGAAATTCTTGTAAAGGGTGATTCAGTGATGATGGGATATTATAAAAATCCCAAACAGACAAAAATGGTCATTGATGACGAGGGTTGGCTTAAAACAGGTGATGTAGGTGTTTTAATCGATAACAAATACCTAAAGATTACTGACCGGAAAAAAGAAATATTTAAATTATCGAGTGGTAAATATATTGCTCCTCAGAGTATCGAAAATAAATTCAAGGAATCTTTATTCATAGAACAACTCATGGTGATAGGAGAAAATGAAAAATTTGCCAGTGCTCTTATCTCACCAAGTTTTCAATATTTGTACAAATGGTGCAAGCAGAATGATGTAAAATATAACGATAATGCTGATTTAATTACAAATCCAAAAGTAATTGAAAAATATCAATCCGAAGTCAACGAAATGAATAAATTTTTTGGGAAGACTGAACATATAAAGCGTTTCAGGCTGGTTCAGGATGAATGGACAACTCAAACAGGAGAATTATCACCAACATTAAAATTAAAACGAAAGCTGATTACTGAAAAATATAACGATATTATAAATGAAATCTATTCGGTCCAAAAGGGAGGTGAAGACGCATAAACATACTTATCAATAGTCTGACTCAGTTTGATCGAATTTAGCCGTATTTATTGCTGTCAGAATTTCTTCTTTCATAAAAAAAGCATGGTGTAACTGTTCGTATATTTTTTCAGTACATTTATTTCTGCAATTAATAGCGTATTGCTCTGTTTTCCTGAAAACAACAGATATTTTATCGCACGGAAATTTATTACATTCTCCACAGTTCTTTTTACCGTTAAGGTGTTCACAGGAACTAATGGAATAGTGACAGATTTTTCCTTTGTTACATCCATTGCATCTGATTTCTTCATTGCTGAGAATGGTATCGCGAAATCCGAGTTTATACCATAATTCAGCAACTGCTTCAAGTTCGTTATCGCTTTCTTTTTGAGTAGCAATGTACCTGGGACAAAGGGAACAGATATCGCCACAGTAAGAAATATATTCTTGTTGGTTCATAACGGCAAGCTAAAATTGAAATTACTAATTGACACGCTGATTTCATTTATACAGACAAAATTCAGCAAAAAGATAATTTCAGGCAATGATTTCATGATGGAGTTATTTACCATTATCATTAACAGGAAAACGTTAAAAAATAAAGGTTATTACATTCACAGTAATAAGCTTAATTGATAAACTGTGTTTTGTGAGACGTTTACCTCTCAATTCGTTCTGGGATTTTTTGTTCAACTTTTTAGGAACATTATTTGATAATATACCTAACTTGTTTTCAAAATATTCATTTAAATACAGTCGATTATTCTGTTTAGTGAGTAATAACTTTCATATGAAAGTCTTTAAAATATCAGGGAAAATAAAAAAAAGTATAAATTCTTTTTCACAGTAAACCGATTAAGGATTGTCTTACTATTACATACCATTTGCTATAAAGAATGTAAGGGGTAAAAGATATTTGAAAATTTTTAAGATAAAACAAAATGGATATTAATGTAATTATTGCCAAGTTTTTGTTAGGCGATATAAACAGACAGGAAGCACAAGTATTGCAAGAATGGTTTTCTGAAAATTCGGCCAATAGAAAATACTTTACAGAAATAAAGCATATATATAATGCCATAGAAATAATAAACAATCCAGATAATATTGACCCGGAAGAGGCATGGGACGCTATAAAAAACAAAATGGCCGAAAAGACAAGGATAAGTAAAGGTCCGGTATTAAGCGAGAAGCGGTCAAGGCAAATTTATAAAAAACTGCTTGTTGCGGCCACGTTTTTACTTATAATATGCCTTTCCTTTTCCGGTGCATATTTATATTTTAAAAATAAGTATAAGACCATAGCTGCGTTTAATGAAATAATGGTGCCAAAGGGTTCAAAAAGCAGCATTACCCTTTCAGATGGATCAAAAATATGGCTTAATGCATTAACTGAACTTAAATACCCGGAAAAGTTCGGAACATCGCTACGTGAAGTATATCTGGAGGGAGAAGCCTATTTTGAAATAGCAAAGGATAAAAACAGGCCATTTTATGTGAGGACCTCCGATTTAAATATAAAAGTACTTGGCACTGCCTTTAACGTGAAGTCTTATGCCGATGAGGGAACAATCGAAACCACCCTGGAGAGCGGATCATTATATATAAGTAAGAAAGAGGAAGGGGAGAAAAAGAATCAGGTAATACTAAAGCCCAATCAAAGACTAACCTTTGTAAAATCGGAAGGCAGGATTGTAGTAGATGATATAAAGGATAAGTTGGAAGAACTCGAAGAAAATAAAAATACACCAACAAAAACCGGGCAAAGGTCAGAAAAACTGTATCTATCGAAAGGTATCGATACCAAGCTTTATACCTCCTGGAAAGATAACAGGCTGGTTTTCGTTGATGAATCATTTGAAAGCCTGGCAATAAGAATGGAAAGGTGGTACAACGTAAGAATAATTATAAAAGGAGATAAATTAAAGCAATTAAGGTTTACAGGTATTTTTGAGAACGAGACCATAGAACAGGCCTTAGAAGCACTTCAAATAACAACAAGATTTGAATATAGTTTTAACCAAAATATAATCACCATTCAGTATTATTAATATACTTAAATAACTAAACTAACTCCAAATAATAGATTGCCTATGAAGCATGATATGACATGAAAATAAAACCGGGAAATGCAGCCCCATTCCCCGGTGATTAAGTAAACTTTTTTATAACAACTTATTGGATAATAATAAGTTGCCGGTTAAAAATGTATAACCTAATCATCACAAATTTATGAAAAAATCAAACACTAACCGGCCCTTGATTACAAGCAAAGGTCCGGCAAAAATCTGGTTAATTATGAAACTTTCATTAGCATTTATGTTTTTATGTTTGTTCCAGGTTTCAGCGACTATTTACTCACAAAATACAAGGCTTTCTGTTTCCGGGGAGAATTTGACTGTAAGGGAGGTATTTGAAAAAATAGAAGCACAAAGTGATTTTAAATTCTTATACAGAAAAGATCATATTGATGATAAAAAAACAATAACTCTAAACGAAACGAATAGTACAGTTGAAGCTATCCTGGATGTAGTTTTGCTTCAATATGAAAATTCGGTTTATACACTGCTTGAAGATAATTTAATTGTTATCTCTTCGAAACAAGAAGGTATAATCGTTAGCGGGCAGATTGTTTCAGGTTCGGATAACGAGCCGTTACCCGGAGTAAATGTATATGTAAAAGGACGACAACAATCGGGAACAATTACAGATATAGGAGGTAAATATCGTTTGGTTGTGGATTCAAAAGAAGACGTTATTGTATTTTCGTTTGTTGGTTACCTCACGGAAGAAATAGTTGTAGGCAATCAAACAACAATAAACATTAACCTTGTGCCGGAAATTACTGCACTTGAAGAGGTCGTGGTTATCGGGTACGGAAGTATGAAGAGAAGTGATTTAACCGGATCCGTTTCTTCGGTGAAAAGAGATGAATTAAACCCGGTTGCCGCAACCTCCATTGATAATATGTTATCCGGTAAAGTGGCAGGTCTAACGGTAAGGATGAACAGTGCACAACCCGGTGGTGGAGTTGAAGTATTTGTAAGGGGAGCTGCTTCAGCTGCAGGGAATGAACCACTATATGTTATAGATGGGTTTCCTATTTCCACGGAAGGTGTTGAACCTGGCGGTGGGCGATATAGCAACGGTAGCAGAAGCCCTCTTAATTCCTTAAATCCAAACGATATAGAATCGGTAGAGGTATTAAAGGATGCCAGCGCTACAGCAATATATGGCGCCAGAGCTGCAAATGGAGTAGTTTTAATTACAACGAAACGAGGAAAAGAAGGTGAATTAGATGTCCAATACAATGTAAATTACTCGGTACAAAGAGTTGAAAATCCCTTGGATTTACTTAGCAAAAAGGATTTTATGATTGAAAGGAACCGGTATCATCTAGATACATGGTATAAAGATTATGGTGCAATTCCTTTTGGACCATTGGATACAGCAATTGTTAACATTTTTCCTTATGATCCAATTTTTACACAGGAGGAAATTGATAACGCCGATGAAGGTACCAACTGGTTTGAAGAGGTAACACGTCCCGGAAAAATACAGGATCATAATATAACTGTTAAGTCAGGTAATGAAAAAACGAAATACTTTGCATCGTTTAATTATTTTGACCAGCAGGGGATATTAAAAAACATTGATCTTACAAGGTATACTGGAAGACTCAATATTGATCAAAAATTAGCCAATTGGATTGATTTAGGAATTAATTTATCCGCTAGTCACATTACAAATAACAATTCTCAAATGGGTGGCGTAGATGATAATTCGGGATTATTATCAACTGCCTATCAATACCCTGCAACACTTACTGTAAAAGATTCTCTTGGTAATTACCCCGTAAATCCGGATAGACCGAATTTGGCTAATCCTGTATCCTTATTGGAAATAGAAGATATTACAACAACTCAGCGTTACTTAGCACGTGTCTTTCTTAAAGTTAGAATATTAGAAGGTTTATATTATAATCCTTCTATTGGTTATGATTCTGATATAGGTAAAAGGAGCCGGTATACACCTAAATCTACACTTCATGGAGCTAATGTAGGAGGAAGCGCTTCAATCAGAGAAATAAGAAGAAGCTCAGTAATTTTAGAAAACACCTTAAATTATAAATTAGAACTTGATAATCTATCAATTGATGCTTTGTTAGGAATGTCATACCAAGATTTTAAGGGAGAAGGTTTTAGTGCAGGAAATACTTCCTTTTCAACCGATCTGTTATTATATAATGACCTTTCTGTGGGTGAATCAGAAAGACCAGAAGTTGACTCATGGAAAAATTATAATGAGTTGGTTTCCTACTTTGGCCGTGTTCATTTAAGTTATAGCCATAAATATTTGTTAACATTGACCATAAGGGCAGATGGTTCAACTAAATTCGGAGAAAATAACAGGTATGGTTACTTCCCATCGGGGGCTTTTGCATATCGAATGATTGAAGAAGATTTTCTGAAGCATCAGTCATTTCTGTCTGATTTAAAGCTAAGGATAAGTTATGGCCAAACAGGAAACTCTAATATTGGACAGGATGCTTATGCTTTATTTTCCTCAGGAAGAGAATATCCATTTGGTAATTCGGTAAACGTTGGAATGTACCAGTCGCAACTTGGAAATAGAAATCTTAAATGGGAAACAAATACAGAACTAAACCTTGGTCTCGATTTTGGATTTTTCAGAAACAGACTTTGGGGTAATGTAGAATATTTTAATAAAATAATTTCAGACCTTTTAGAAGAACGAGAACTGCCGTCATATTTCCCGGTTGACAAAGTACCTGATAATATAGGTGTAAGGCAAAGTTCGGGTTATGAATTAACATTAAAAAGCCAGAATTTAGCTGGAACCTTTAAATGGAGTACCGATATAACCATTGGTTCATTTAAAGACAGATGGAAAGAAAGGAATCCAGACGTTATCCTGGATATTTTTGAAGATGAAACTGGTCCTCTCCATGCCATTTATGGTTTTAAAACGGATGGCCTGACTTATCCGGATCCTGACATTCCAATGGATTCACTTTATCCACATCTAGAAGATCCATTACCGGGAGAACTTAACATAGTTGATTTAAATGGCATGGATTCTACAATTAATTCATTAACAGGCCAACCTGATGGAGCCATTACAGATGCCGATAAGGTGCTTCTCGGAACCAAACTTCCTAAGTGGACTTTTGGAATTAATAACACCTTTAAATATAAAAATTTCGATTTGAATATATACATATATGGGATGATGGGCCTGACTGTTTATAACAAAACCAGGGCAGAGATGACACAGGGATATATGTTGGACTATAACAATAACCAGCTTGCTGACATAAAAGACAGGTATAGCCCATATACTAATCCTGATGGGAAAATACCCATTGGAATGCGTGAACAGTATTTTGGAGATTCTGATTATTTTATGGAGAATGCAAGTTTTGTCCGTATTAAAAGTATCACCTTTGGATATACTTTCAATAAAATAATTAAAGATAAAGTAGATCAATTAAGGGTATATATTGATTTGAACAATGTATATGTATTTACCAAATATTCGGGAAGTGACCCGGAAACCGAAAGCGGTGCTCAATATGACGATGACGATGATTTTGATAATATGGCTTCTTATCCGTTTCCATTTACTACTACATTTGGTCTAAATGTTAAATTTTAAATTGAGATATTATGAAAATTAATAAAGTTATATTGAAAATATGTGTGAATATTATTTTATTCTTATCTATTGCTTCATGCGAGTTGGAACCGGAAATATACGATAAAATAAGCCCTGAAAATTTCCCCAAAACCGAAGAAGATTTATCAGCAGCAGTTACGGCCATTTATTATGAGTTTCGCCAGGGATGGTCACCACGATATATGGACGATTCTCATTTGATGTTGAATATACTAACTACTGATGAATTAACAACTGCATGGGGGCATAGATGGCAGAGTAATAACGAATTTTTATTCCTGGAAAACAGCTCTCAGGTTACCTTAAACTATGAAAAATATGTTCAGGCGATAACAAAAGCTACTTTATTATTAGAATCATTTGAAAATGTAGAAATAGAAAACCAGTTACTTATAGACAGATACACAGCAGAAGTGAGAACTTTAAGGGCATGGTTTGCTTTTAATTTGCTAGATCTATTTGGCCCGGTTCCTATTATTACTGATCCGGATGTAGTGGCGAATATTAATAACCTGCCACAATTGGAACGTCCGACCAGGGAATGGATGGTTGAATTTATTGAAGGTGAATTGTTATGGTGTGCAGAAAGATTGCCGGTCCGAGAATACCCTAATGCTGAGGATTATGGAAGAGTCACTGCCGGGGCAGCTTTGACTATTTTATTAAAGCTTTATATGCAGGAAAAAGACTGGGTGAAGGCAGAAGCCATTACTTCTCAGATTATGGAATTGGGATATGAATTAAATCCGGACTATCCTGTCGTATTTGACATCGCCAATGAGAATTATAGTAATAAAGAACTAATACTCTCCATAGTACTGGTAGCCGATCCAATTCAGCTTGGGTCTACATGGTTTGCTGCTACAATGCCTCAGGTACCGGCAATGGAAACAGGTGAAATTGATATTACAGTTTGGGGAGGATTAAAAGTCCCATGGGAATTTTATGACAAATTTGAAAGTACAGATACACGATTAACC
>CAYMQP010000038.1:15253-18396 GCA_964392505.1 uncultured Bacteroidales bacterium | reverse complement strand
GGCAAGTTGCATGCCCTGTTTGCGCAGATACTTAAAATCAGTGGCTATCTTGTTTTTTAAAAATACAACCGATTCGGCAGCCATTAGTCCGTTCTTAGTACCACCAAACGAGATAATATCAACACCCTGATCGGTAGTCATGGTTTTAAAACTAACTCCCAGCGAAACGGCAGCATTAGCTAAACGGGCACCATCGATATGTAAAAGTAGTCCGTATTTATGGGCAAAATCGGCAAGCTGTTTGATTTCATGTAAAGTATATACAGTGCCCATTTCAGTCGCCTGTGAAATGCTGATTATCCTTGGTTGAGAATGATGTTCAAATTCAAATCCTTTTAAATGGGGTTTTATGAGTTCAGGAGTAAGCTTTCCCTTTGTAGTGGCCACCGGCAGGAGTTTACAGCCCGTAAAACGTTCAGGGGCCCCGCATTCATCTTCCTGAATATGGGAAGTTTCGGCACATATTACAGAATGATAGGGTTTAGCTGCCGAAGCAATTGATAAAACATTAGCTCCGGTTCCTGTGAATACTAAATATGGAGTTGATTGATCGCCGAAATGCTTCTTTAAGATTTTAATAGCATTTGCAGTATAAATATCATCACCATAACCTACCACATGGCCCTGGTTAACTTCCCTAACTTTTTGCAATACTTCGGGTGACACACCTGCATTATTATCACTAGCAAATCCTCTGGAATTCATTTTTTTTAACATTTCATTAGTAAACTATTCAGGATAATATTTGTTTCCCGTCAAATGTATTCAAATAAATGAAAAATAGCGTATCCCAACAAATTAAACCCATTACAGTTATTATACTTCTATTTCTGTTAGTTCCATTATATAGTCAGTCATCGCGGAGTATACCAGTAATTAAATTCCATGAATTTGAGCCTATTATTCATTATAAGAATGATACCACATATGTTATAAACTTTTGGGCGACATGGTGTGTTCCATGCCGGAAAGAATTGCCTTACTTCGAAAGAATTCACCAGGAATATGCAAATCAAAAAGTAAAAGTACTGATGGTTAGCCTCGATTTTCCGAGCAAAATGGAAACCAGTCTGATCCCATTTCTCAACAAGCATAATATCACTGCCAAAGTATTACTGCTGAATGATCCCAATAGTAGTGCATGGATAGATAAAGTTGATCCTTTATGGAGCGGGGCACTACCGGCAACCTTGATATATAATCACACAGAAAGGCGATTTTTCGAACAAGAACTCGATTATGATACTATAAAGAATACCATATATGAAATTAATAACCCCTAAAATCAGAATTATGAAAACAATATTTTTTGTATTATTTATTTTAAGCACCACCTTAACAATTGCTGGTGGTGGAGGTTACAGTATTGGTGATGAAGCATCAGATTTCTCATTGAAGAATATCGATGGCAAAATGGTAAGTCTTTCGGATTTCCCCAAAGCTAAAGGCTTTGTTGTAATCTTTACATGCAATCATTGCCCCTTTGCCAAGGCATATGAAAACCGGATTATCGAAATCGATAAAAAATACAGTAAAAAAGGTTACCCGGTTATTGCTATCAATCCTAACGATCCTGAAATAATCCCTGAAGATTCTTATGAAGCAATGAAAGTTAGAGCCAGTGATAAGGGTTTTACCTTTCCCTATCTGGTCGACCAAACACAGGAAGTTTATCGGATGTATGGCGCTACCCGCACACCACATGTGTATCTGTTAAAGAAAGAAAATGATAAGTACGTTGTTAAATATATTGGTACTATCGATGATAATTATCAGGATGCCAATGCTGTAAACCAGAAATATCTGGAAAATGCTATTGAAGCATTGTTGGCAGGCAAGAATCCTGATCCGAATTTTACCAAAGCCATCGGATGTACGATTAAGGATAAATCGGTAAAAAAATAAGTGAATGTTGAATAGTATTAAAAGGGGAATTTAAATTCCCCTTTTTTATTTCTTCTCATCAGCATTTTTAGGTACAAAATCCATCGCAACTGAATTAATACAGTATCTCTTAAAGGTAGGTGCCGGTCCATCGGGAAAAACATGGCCAAGATGACTTCCGCAGTTAGCACACTTTACTTCAGTACGTATCATACCATGACTAATATCTTTCGACAAAACCACATTACTGTCGGCGATAACGTCATAAAAGCTTGGCCACCCCGATCCTGACGTGTACTTGGTTTCGGAATCAAACAAAACCTGACCACAGGCAGCACAGATGTACTTTCCGGCTTCATAATGATGGTAATACTTACCAGTACCCGGTAACTCAGTCCCACACTGGCGTAAAACTTTATATTGTTCGGGCGATAGTTCCTTTTTCCATTCCTGTTCGCTTTTATTAAATTTGTACATAACCTTCTCTCCGTCTTTATTCATCGTTGATTCCTGACTTTTTGATGTGCAACTTATTAATAATAATATACAGGATAATAAAATAATTTCTCTCATGCTATTGATTTGATAGTATATTATAACAAACTTTTCCAAAGAATGTTATTTTAGCAATTAATTATTTATATTAAAAAAAAGGAGTTTATCCCCGATTATTGTATTTATTCGTTTATCAACAAATATCACTTATTAACAATTTATAACAGTTTGTTTAAAAAAAATCACTTTCCAGGTCGATTTAATAGGTTAAATTTGCAGTACTAAAACAAACCATGAAGTTATTTGCTAAATTCAAGTAATATATTAATAATCAATTAAATCATTATCATAACTTGCTGATACCTGAAGCGCTGATTGCTTTAATTGAAAGCAATTTATATAATTTTAAATAGTCTTTTTATACAAAATAATAAAACTAATAAAAATAAAACAGGGAAAACAATACACCAACATTACTGTTAAAGACAAGAAGTAACCAAAATTAAAATGAAAACAATAATTACAATAGGACTATTCTTATTGTTTTTCCTTGGAGAAATTGCCATTACATTCTCATTCAAACAGGAAAGCAAACGTAATTATATTGAACCGGGTACCATACCTCTTTCACACAAATTATCGAATGATATTGTAACCGGAGGCGATCTCATTGTTTTCGACAGTGTTATCACTGAATTTATAAATCGCTTCGATATTGTGGGTGCCTCAGTTGCTATTACTAAAGAAGGTCGACTGGTATACTC
>CAYMQP010000038.1:7050-15243 GCA_964392505.1 uncultured Bacteroidales bacterium | reverse complement strand
GAACTAAATGATTCCATCGGACCTGAAAATCTATTTCGTATTGCCAGTGTATCAAAGCTTATAACAGCCGTAGCCATTATGAAACTGATTGAAGATGAAAAACTGACGATCGATCAGAAAGTGTTTGGTGCTAATGGAATTTTAAACGATTCGGCATATCTTAATTATTCCGACAAGCGATACGAAGAAATAACCATCCACCACTTATTAAATCATACTGCAGGTTGGAATGGTAAAAAGGGTGATCCCGTAGTTAATTCGCTGTATATTGCCCACCTGATGGATGTTGAACCTCCTGCAACCATGCCGGTGATCATTGAATATGCACTTTCTAATCCACTCGACTATACACCCGGAAAAGTATATAGCTACTCAAACCTAGGATATTGTATACTCGGTGAAATTATAGAAAAGATAACCGATATGGAATACGAGGATTATGTGCAGTTTGCCATTCTTCATCCGTTGGGCATTTATGATATGCATATCGGAAAAAGTTTCTACGATGAAAGATACACCAATGAGGTCCGTTACTATGATCTTGAAAACGATCTGCTTGTATGGTCGTATAATGGTTCTCGCGATTTAGTTCCACCGGAATATGGAGGAAATAATATCGAACTTCTGGGAGCAGCCGGAGGCTGGATAGCTTCTGCCCCGGAACTAGCAAAGCTTATGGTAGCCATTGATGGTTTCGATAGCCCTCCCGATATACTTTCAAAAACTACCATTGAATATATGACTAATGTTAAACGCCACACTAAAAAACTCATAGGATGGCGTGGTGCCGATGGTTACGGCACCTGGTGGCGTACCGGAACCCTCACAGGAACTACTGCTTTAATAATGCGTCACCGAAACGAAATCAACTGGGTTATATTGTTGAATACCACAACTAGCAAGCGCAAACGAATTCATAACGAACTTTCAAAAACCATGTTTACTGCTCTTCGCGAGGTGAAAAGCTGGCCCGAATACGACCTCTTCCATTTTGAACCGGAAGATCAAGAGTATCTGGCTGTAAACTAATATTACCCGTTACTAAACGGGTTTTTATTTTATCTCATTTACCCTTAATCAACATTACCTTTAGGTAAGTTTTGTTAATTAATCCTCTATTTATAATAAGCAGGCTTTTTTATCTTTACTATAGATAAGGCTTTTTTCATGAAAAAAAGCATTCTGATAACCCTCTTATTTATTGCGGCATCCTACCAAACTGATTATGCCCAGTATATACCATTCCATAAATACACGGTTGCTAATGGTTTACCATCAAATGTTGTTTTTGATATTGAGCAGGATCATAATGGATACCTTTGGTTTGCCACCCAGGCAGGAGCAGTAAAATTCGATGGTTATAACTTCAAAGCATACAGTATTGAACAGGGATTACCTGATAATAATATTAGTGATATTTTTATTGATAGTCATAACAGGATTTGGATTGCAACCGAAAGTGGAGGTCTGGCCGTAATCGACAAACAAAAACTTTCGGTATATAATCAGACAAATGGTTTGGTTTCGGACTACGCCCAGAAGATTTTGGAAGATACACAAGGGAATATCTGGTATTTTTCTTATGAAGGTATTTCGATAATTAAATCCGATACCATTATAAATTATGACGAGACAAACAGCAATATAGTTGGAAAAATCTTCAGTACCTATTTGGCATCCGATGGCAGAGTATGGTTTTCAACATACTTTTATGTATTCTATTACGATGGCACTATTCACAAGCTATCAAGTCCTTATCTTAAGGGAGTAACAGTTCATAACATTGTAGAAGACAAACCAGGTTCGATGTGGTTTGCTACCGAAGGTAGAGGAATCATACATATTTTGGAAGAAGATACGACCTTTTTTAATCGCAACAATGGACTTTATAGCGATACAAGTGTTTCTATTGCACCCGTTAATGCCGATACGGTTATAGTTAGTACATCATACCCGGCTGGCATTTATAAAATAATCAATAATGAAATCTCAAATTCATGGGTAACTGACTTGCCCGATGATGCTATTAAAAAAATCCTAATCGACCGTCGAAAAAGGATATGGTTCCATAGTCTCGAAAACGGATTGTATATAATTGAAAAGAATAAATTGAACCATATCACTGAAAATAATAACCTCTCATCTAATAATATTCTTAATCTCTTTGAAGATAAAAATGGTAACATCTGGATTGCCACCACAAATGGTCTGTCAAAGTACGGGAAAGTTGTTTTTCAGTTATATAATAAAGGATTTGTCAACAATGATATAGAAGTATTGAGTATTGCGGAATATCAGGGCAGAATCTTCCTGGGAACCTATAGTGGTCTAAACATTTTATATAAAAATAAAATTATAAAGCAGTATGACCAAAATAACGGACTACCTTCTAATCCTGATGTTTTATCCATATTACCAGAAAATCAAAATAAGTTCTGGTTAGGTACATTTGATGGATTAACTCTATGTCAAAACAATACATTTCATTTTATCCCATATTCGCAGGTTTTTAGAAGCGAAGAACAGGAATGGACTACAGATCTGATCAAAAGAGATAGAATAATATATTGTGCAACCAGTGAAGGTTTATTATTATATGAAAATGATCAATTTAAACATTATACAGTTGAAGATGGTCTTTCAGATAATAATATTTGGAGCCTTGCTGCCGATACATTAAATAATATATGGTGTGCCACCGTAAAAGGGCTGTCCATTTTCGATGGAAAAGAATTTCATAATTATACTACTGAGGATGGGCTGCCACATTCATATTGTAACGATATTGCTTTTGATAAAAAGGGGAATGCCTGGTTGGCAACAGAAAAAGGCATTGCCATCATCAAATTAAATACCGATTGGAATATAGATTGCAAGACTATTACTTCCGAACACGGATTAACATCGGATATTGTAAACTCCATCTTAGTTGATAAGAATGGTTTTATTTGGGCGGGTCATAATAAAGGACTCGATCGAATTAATACATGGGATTTTTCTATAAATTACTATGGCCCTGATGAAGGTTTTCTCCCTGCTGATAATAACCTGGGTGCAGCAACTAATACTTCAGGAAACGAAATCTGGTTCGGAACCTGGAAGGGTGCAGTAAAATATTTGCCCGAAAATGATTTTATATATACCGATCCACCTGCTGTTTATATTACAGGAATTGAGTTTTATAATGATAGTACTCCTATTGAAAACTATACTGAAACAATAGATTCTATCAGCTTATTGCCTAATGAATTGGAATTACCTCATTTTAGAAACAATTTGGTTTTTAGTTTTGTTGGTTTACATTATACTATCATTAAAAAGAATCGATACAAATATATTCTGGGAGGTTATGATAATGACTGGTCAGAAACAAATGAAATAAAAACTCCTCCCTATCGTAAAATTCCACCCGGCAAATATACCTTTAAGGTGCTGGCTGCCAATTGCGATGGAATATGGACTGATACGCCGGCAACCTTTTCCTTTGAAATTCGTCCACCATTCTGGCAAACCTGGTGGTGCTATACGCTAGAAGCCATAGCAGCCATATTAATTCTGATTCTTATTATAAGACTCCGCGAAAGAAAGTTGCGACACGATAAAGAAGTGCTCACTCATAAAGTTAAGGAACGAACTATTGAAATTGAGAAGCAGCGCGACCAGATTGCTTTACAGAAAAAAGAGATAACCGACAGTATTGAGTATGCCGAAAAAATTCAAACTGCCGTGCTACCCAAAGATGAATTTATTCATAAACTTTTAACCGATTATTTCATCCTGTTTAAGCCGCGAGACATAGTAAGTGGCGACTTTTACTGGATGAACAATATTGATCATAAGCTGGTAGTGGTTGCTGCCGATTGCACCGGGCATGGTGTTCCGGGAGCTTTTATGAGCATGCTGGGTATAAGTATTTTAAACGAGATTGCATCTCAGAAAAAATTATTAAGCGCAGGAAAGATCTTGGATACACTAAGGGAACATCTTACTAAAACGCTCTGGCAAACCGGTAAAGATGAAGAAGCTAAAGATGGCATGGATCTGGCACTATGCATTATCGACCCGGATAAATATACTGTTCAGTTTTCTGGTGCCTATAATCCTCTGGTGCTGATTCGTAACGGAGAAACTACGGTTTATAAAGGAGATAAAATGCCTGTAGGATATCATTTTGGAGAAATGCCTCCGTTCACAACACACCTTATCGAAGCTCAAAAAGGTGATTGCTTGTATATGTTTTCCGATGGTTATGCCGATCAGTTTGGAGGTCCGGAGGGTAAAAAGTTTAAATCGTTGACTTTCCGTGAATTACTTCAGGAAATCAGTAATTTATCTATGAATGAACAAAAAATACATTTAAATGAAACAATTGAAAATTGGATGGGTATAAATGAACAGGTAGACGATATTCTTGTAATAGGAATTAAAATTTAAAATAAATATGCCCTTATAAAATATTGGGAAACCCTTAAAACCATCAAGTAATGAAAACTCCTGTAATCATTAAGTATCTAGTAATACTTAGCTTAAATATTCTACTGGTTTCATCCATTAAAGCGCAAGCCGATTCTCCTATATGGAAATTTGTTCGTACCACGTCGGTTGCCGAAATTTCCCTGATGCTATCAGATACACTCGGAAATACTTATCTGGCAGGAACTTTCGATAACGAAAGTTTTCGATATGGAAATGATTCGGTCCCCGGAATGTCGGGAACACAGACATTAAATACATTTATATTAAAAATTGATCCCACTGGTCGGCTTGTGTGGTTATATTCAGCACACGCTGAGGTAATCGATATAAAAATACGCCCGGAAAAAATGGCCGTCAGTAATCGAGGTGAACTGGCTATTGTATTAAAAGCCGAATATACCAATTCAGTTTTATTAAGTGATATTCCCGTACCCACTGACGACAGGACAGAAACGCCTATTATGGCTAAAATTTCAAAAACAGGAATTATCAACTGGGCTTATCCTTTATTCAGCGAAAGGGATACTCTACCAAAAATCCTGGTTAACGATCTCTTTATCGATGAATTGGGCGATGTATATACAACCGGCTATTTCAGAGGCGATTCTGCCCATCTCGACGATCGCGCCATTTCCGGATTTTACGACGACGAGATGCTATTCGTAGCAAAAATAGACAGCCGGGGTGAAATCGACTGGTTCAATAACTGTCCCTATAATCCTGATTATGATAATGCTAATATACGGGGTACCCGACTTAAAAATACCCGCTTCGACTATTTTTACCTTGGTGGTACTCACGAGGGCTACAAACCATTCTATTTTGGAATTGATTCGGTCTTTAATTCACAA
Organism: uncultured Bacteroidales bacterium; assembly: GCA_964392505.1. Classification (GTDB taxonomy): domain Bacteria; phylum Bacteroidota; class Bacteroidia; order Bacteroidales; family UBA10428; genus UBA10428. Next base: position 9,916 of record CAYMQP010000038.1, on the reverse strand, counting down.
AGTATCGACGGATTTATTTCACGCCATTCGAAAACCGATGGTCAGGCTGCATGGGCACAATCTTTCAAGGGTGATTCTCTCGACTTTATTGAAGATATAGTTATTTCCGATGGAAATAATGTAGCAGTCTCCGGTTTATATAACAGTGCCTCGCTCATTATTGCCGGAGTCGACCATCTAGGTATTAGCAATGCATTTAATCTGGTAGTGGCAAATTTTACAGAAACAGGAATATACCTCAATTCGGATTATTATACAACTGAAATACCTGATTATACCAGCGGTAGAAAAAGTGCACATCTTGGAACTGATGCAAATGGAAATTTAATCCTGTGTAGCGAATTTTATGCACCTTCAATTTTTGATGGTGCTTATATTTTGCCGAATTCCCTACCAGGAACAAGCGATATAATGGTGGCCAAGATTCATAGCAATACAATGACTCCCATTTGGACTTTTCAGGGCACAGCACCAGGAGATAATTTCATTGAAGGTGCAAAAATTGATAATGCAGGAAATGTGTTACTGGCTGGTACATCATATGAATCACTCTTATTGGGCACTGAAACAGTTGTTGGAAACGCTGTGGAAGGCACACCCTATCTGGCAAAAATACAAAGTGACGGAATACCCGATTACGTATACTGGCAAACCAATACGGCTGACGGTCAGGTGGGTGTCCAGAAGATTACAGGCGATGGTTATGGGAATAGTTTTGTTACCGGAAATTATCTGGGACCTGCCAGTATGATCGATGATATTGATTTGACATTAACCAATGTAAACGGACTTTTCATTGGAAAATATGCCTACACAAAAAATCTGAATGGTACTGTCCGAAACGATGATGGTGATGTAATAAATGAAGGTTATGTAAAATTATTCGGATATACACTTTATCAACGTGCACCACTCAACGATTCTGTATGGCTTGAATCGGATGGCAGTTTTGAATTTATCGACATACCTGCAGGAAATTATATGGTAGTTGCGAATCCCACCGGAACAGCTGCCGAAACATACATTCCAACATATTACCCATCGGTTGAGTATTGGGAATTTGCCGGGCATATCAGGATTCGTCCTGATACTGATCCTAATGTACTTCATATTATCCTGCAACGCATATCGGAATTCACCGGCATTACTGAAATGAGTGGTAATGTTTCGGAAAATGATGAATTAAAATCTATCTTCAATAAATCTGCAGATAAAGGAAAACCAACTAAAAAAGCTACCGTTGTTCTCGCCGGTAATAAGAGGCAAGAAAAAAGTACCTATCAGATCGTCGCTACCACCGAAACCGACGATGAAGGTAATTTTGCCTTCTATGGAATTGACGACGGGATGTATTATTTATGGGTAGATATTCCAGGGCTGCCTTGCGAACCAGTTTATATCATCGAAGTTAACGGGAACCAGTATATTTCCAATCTTGATTATCTGGTGAATGAAGAAGTTGCCGAAGCAGAAGGATTCCCGCAATACAGCTCAATCGATTCACCCTTTGACGATTCAGGTGTGGTTATTTTTCCGATACCTGCTAACGACGCGGTAACAATATTGCTTCCTCTCAATGAAGGTATTGCTGATATATTCGATAATAATGGTAACTATGTAAGGCGGTTCGAATTAAATCAAGAGGAAAACAGAATTGATATTACCGAATTTACCCCAGGTAATTATACCATGCGTATATATTGTAATGATTCTATTATCTTTAAAAAGTTTACCATAGCACGTTAATTTGAGCAGATTATTCCATCTTTAAGTTATAGCAAGCTACTGTAACTTTGTGTATCTCAAATCAATATTCATGGTCTTTCATTTATAAGGCCTGATTTTTCTGTTAAACATATACCTGTTACCTTTGTTATAGAGTTAACTATGCTGAGTTAACCATACTGCATGGTTTTAATAGACAGTATATTAGCTAGCAACAATATTCAATCATTGTTATAGATTAACTCGCAAAATGTATATTTGCGCAATGTATATATGTGAAATAACTGAATAACAAATGGCAACATTCGATATTGTAATGCCCAAACTGGGTGAAAGTGTTCAGGAAGCGACCATCACCAAATGGTTTAAAAAGGTTGGTGATACGATTGAAGAAGAGGAAGCATTGCTTGAGATTGCGACGGATAAGGTCGATTCAGAAATACCTTCCCCTGTTGATGGTGTTATTGTAAAAATACTTTTTGAAGAAAATGCCCTGGTACCTGTTGGTGAAGTTATTGCCGTGGTGGATTTAAGCGGAGATGTTTCGGCGGTGGAAAAAACAACTTCCAGCGACGAAGAAAAAAAAGAGGAAAAACCCAATAAAGAGATTATAGAGGATAAGTCGAAAGAAAGTGTTTCGAAAGAAGATTTTTCAGCTTCCGGTCGCTTTTATTCCCCACTGGTAAAAAGTATCGCTAAATCAGAGGGGATTACTGTAGCCGAGCTCGATAAGATTGAAGGATCCGGTTATAACGGTAGAGTAAGGAAACAAGATATCCTGAATTATCTGAGTAAACGGGATAAGCAACCTGCTTCCAGAGCAGCTGGTTCAACACAAATTGTTACTCCTAAACCTCAGATATCTGTTCCGGTATACGAAGGCGATGAAATCGTGCAGATGGATCGTTTGCGAAAAATGATTGCCGATAATATGGTGCTTTCAAAACAAATATCACCCCATGTTACCAATTTTATTGAGGCTGATGTTACTGGCATTGTTTTATGGAGGAAAAAAGTTAAAGACAGCATTGAGAAAAGGGAAAAACAAAAACTGACCTTTATGCCTGTTTTTATCGAAGCTACTGCCAAAGCGCTTAAAGAATATCCCGGAGTTAATGCTTCTGTCGACGAAGACAAAATC
>CAYMQP010000038.1:0-7040 GCA_964392505.1 uncultured Bacteroidales bacterium | reverse complement strand
ATTCTTCGTAAACAAGTTAATATTGGAATTGCTGTTGCACTTCCTTCGGGAAATCTCATAGTTCCTGTGATCAGAAATGCTGATCAGAAATCACTTCTAGGACTTACAGTCGATTTAAATACCTTAGCCGACAAAGCAAGGAATAATAAACTTAGTCCCGATGATATCCAGGGTGGAACCTTTACAATATCAAATTTCGGAACATTCCGCAATATAACCGGTACACCTATTATAAATCAACCTCAGGTGGCCATTCTGGCAACAGGTACTATTGAAAAGAAACCTGCTGTGCTAGAAACCCCTACCGGTGACGTCATTGCCATACGTCATAAAATGATGTTGGCACTTACATACGATCACCGAGTCGTCGACGGTGCACTGGCAGGAGCTTTCCTGAGAAGTCTTGGCGATTATCTTGAAAATTTTGATGTTAACAGAACTGTTTAATTAAAATTATTTATTAATGGCAATTATTGATCTTCCAGTCGAGAGACGATATAATATAAAAACAACCGATAAACAAACACTTAAAAAGTGGTTTTATTTACTGGTGCTTGGTCGACTTCTCGACGACCGTGCTCCCAACTATCTGAAACAGGCTATTGGATGGTCTTATCATGCTCCCTGTGCAGGACACGACGCCATACAGTTGGCAATTGGCCAGGTATTTGACCGAAAAACCGATCATTTGTATCCATACTATCGAGATCTGATGACATCGGTAGCGGCCGGACTCACAGCAGAAGAAATCATATACAATGGCATCTCCAAAGATCTCGATGTAGCCGGAGGCGGCAGGCATATGTCAAATCATTTTGCCAAACCTGCATGGAATATCCATAATGTTTCATCAAGTACGGGAAATCATGCCCAACATGCCACTGGTACCGGAAGAGCTTTTAAAAAATACAAGCATAAAGGGATTGTTATATGTTCGCAGGGCGAATCGTCAGTTTCGGAAGGTTATGTTTACGAAGCCATCAATGGAGCATCGCACGAAGAATTACCTGTAATTTTTATTATTCAGGATAACGGTTATGGTATTTCAGTACCGAAAGCCGATCAAACGGCCAATCGGAAAGTAGCCAACAATTTTACCGGTTTTAAAAACCTACGTATTATTCATTGCAATGGTAAGGATGTATTCGAATCGATGAATACCATGAGCGAAGCAAAAAAATGGGCATTAGAGAATTCCAAGCCTGTTATTGTGCAGGCAAACTGTATTCGAATCCATTCCCATTCTAACTCCGACCGACATGAACTATACCGCGACGATTACGAACTTAACTATGTTAATGAATATGATCCGGTTGCCAAATACCGTCGTTTGTTATTGCGATATAACCGATTCAAAGAAGAGGAATTGGTAAAAATTGAAGGTGAAGCTAAAGAAGAAGTTAAGGCAGCACATAAAAAAGCCATAGCTGCTCCCGATCCTTCCCCTGATTCGATTTATGACTTTGTAATAGGTCCTGAGTATAAAGCTGAAAAATACCCTGATGGAATACATAATTTCGAAGGTTCCAAAAAGAAACTTATCGAAGCAATCAATGAAACGCTGAAAGCCGAATTCAGAAATAATCCCGATTCCTTTATCTGGGGCCAGGATATTGCATATAAAGAAAAAGGAGGAATTTTTAATGTCACAAAAGGCATGCAAAAAGAATTTGGTAAAGAACGGGTATTCAATGCACCTATTGCTGAAGATTTTATCATGGGCACTGCCAACGGAATGTCGCGCTTCAATAGGAAAATTCGCATTGTGGTTGAGGGAGCTGAATTTGCTGATTATTTCTGGCCTGCCATGGAACAATTTGTGGAAACCAGCCATGAATATTGGCGTTCCAAAGGTCAGTATTCACCAAATGTTACTGTACGCCTTGCATCAGGAGGCTATATTGGCGGCGGATTATATCACTCGCAAACTATTGAGGCTACACTAACTACTTTTCCTGGAACCCGTATAGTCTACCCATCCTTTGCCGATGATGCCGCCGGATTATTAAGAACTGCCATACGATCGGAAGGAATGACCGTATTTCTGGAACCCAAAGCACTTTATAATGCACCTATAGCCGCAACACCCGTGCCGGATGATTTTGAAGTTCCTTTCGGTAAAGCTCGCATTCGTCGTGAAGGCACCGATATGTCAATTATTACCTATGGCAATACAACACATATGTGCCTCGAAGCAACCGAAAAGCTGGTAAAAGAATCAAATGCTGACATCGAAGTTGTTGATCTCAGGTCGCTACTACCTCTCGATGTGGATTTAATAATCGCATCGGTCAAGAAAACAGGGAAAGTACTTATTGTCCATGAAGATAAAATATTTTCGGGGTTTGGAGGCGAAATAGCTGCTACTATTACCGATAAGGCTTTCGAATTTCTCGATGGACCTGTAAAACGCGTTGGATCGACCTTTACACCCATTGGATTTAATAAAATACTAGAAAATGCGATTTTACCTAATACAGAAAAAATTATTCAGGCAGCCAAAGAACTACTCGCTTATTAATGCAATACAATCATGAAAAAAGCCGGATTATTCTACAGTTTTAATACGAAAAAAACGAGTCAGGCAGCTAAACGAATTGTCGAGGCAATGGAGAGTGAAAATGTCGACGAGATTAATGCAGAAGAAGTGACTGAGCAACAATTTTTAGCTTACGATAATCTCATTTTGGGCGTACCTACATGGTTCGATGGCGAGTTGCCTAATTATTGGGATGAATTTGTGCCTGCACTCGTAGATCTCGATCTGAAAGGGAAAAAAATTGCCATTTACGGCGCGGGCGATCAGAAAGGTTATCCTGAAAACTTTGTCGATGCTATTGGTATAATGGCTCAACTGGTCGAAAAACAGGGGGCTACTGTTGTTGGATTTACTTCTACTGCAGAATATTCTTTCGAACATTCACAGGCACAGCGAGGAAAACAATTCTGCGGACTTGCTCTTGACTTTGAAAGCCAGGCAACAAAAAATAAAGAACGCATCACCAACTGGTGCGATCAGCTTAAAAAAGAATTTAACTTATGAAAATAATTTTCGCCATAACCGTTTTTGTATTTGTTACATCGAAAACATATTCGCAACAGGATACTATTCAACTCTATAATCCCGATACCAATGCCATTGAAGTTATCAGTAACGCAGTTGACCAGGCTAAAATGGAAAATAAACATGTTCTTATTCAGGTTGGAGGCAATTGGTGCACTTGGTGTATTAAACTTCACAACTTTATAAAAGAGCATGAGCCAATTGATTCCATAATTAAGGCTGATTATATACTGATTCGCGTTAATTACAGCAAGAAAAATAAAAACCTTGAAATTATGGAAATGATGGAGTATCCGCAGCGTTTCGGATTTCCCGTACTGGTAATACTCAATGGGGATGGACAACGACTGCATACCCAAAATACTGCTTACCTCGAGGAAGGTGATTCCTATAATGAAAAGAAGTTGAGAGAATTTCTTTTGAACTGGAACAAAACGGCAATTGATCCTTATACCTATCTCAATAAATAATACTATTTTTTATTCTGCCGACTGTTTTACAAGGATCAGTTTCTGTTTATCGGCTTTATTAATAGCTCTTAAAAAGGTTACGAACTTGTTATATATTTCTTTCGGATATTGTCCGCTATTAATTTGATAGTTACGAACATATCCGATTTTATTCGGTAAAGTGAAAAAGGATACTTCGAAAGTACCAAAATCGTTATGAAGCGATTGTTCCTCAGGCATATGTTCAATATTATAGCCTTCTGGTAAATGATACCAGATAGTATCCGTTTCATTTTCATCCCTAAGTATTCTTATTGGATTCTTCCTCTCTTCATTTTTTCTTGGTACATTATCGAATCGATTCATCAAATTGATGGGTATAAATAATCGTGTTCCACTAACTTTTACATAATTAATTAGACCAAGCTCTAAGAGTTCGTTTACAGAAGGGTTCATCTTCGGTTGGTCGATAAACTTAAATGATTTAAGCACAAAGTCAGGGATATCAATATGCTTGTCATATAAGTAGTCTTTCTGCCTTTCATAATCACGATGTAGGAGTCCCATTATATCATCATAATATAATCCCGTATATATTGTATTAACAATGGCTTCGGCTTTACCATTATCATCGATATACACCTCAGCGTTCCTTACCATTGTCGATTTTGCACCTGCATAATCAGTTGTTTTAATTAGTTTTCCTCCATTATCGGTAACAACTAAGGCATAACGGTTATCTGTAAAGTCTCCTAAAAAACCGAAAGGCATCATCTGATTTGTGCACTCAAGCCAGACCTGATTTTTGCCGTTAGGAATATACAGAATTACATGATCAAAAGGATCATGGACAAAGCTTGTATCGAAATTATATTCATAAGCTCCCGACTCAACCAGCGCAGTATATGAATCTACACCAGCAACTTTCAGTAATGCTTTCATATAATTTGATAAGGCTTTGCAATCGCCATACCCGTACTTTTCAACAATTGACGCCGGAAAAGTTTGAATACCTCCGATACCAACCTGAATACTAACATATCGAGTATTACTCTGTAAGTAATCATAAACAATTTTAGCTTTTTCAATAAGATCATTAGTTCCCGATACCAAATCGGTTATTTTCATTTCGAGTTCTTCGGAAATATTATCCCTTCCACTGTTAAGTTCATCAATAAATCTGCCGAAATCGTTCCATGTTGCCATATTGCCACGATAATTTCCATAATAGAAATTTGTCGGGCTTACCCGTATAAGCGGTAATATTTCATAGAATGGAGGAGCATAAGGTTCATAATCAATTGCCGCTATATTATTTAATTCCCATATATACAGCCGTCGATCACCCTCTACTTTAATACTGGTATGAGTGCTTATAGATTGTTCTTTATAATTTATTTTATAATCAACCGGCACCGAAATCGATAGTATACCCTGCTCCAGACTTTGATTATAATACTCGATCGGAAACCAATCAGGAAATGAATAAGAATGATTTTTAGTAATTGTAACATCGTATTCAATAGTATAGGGATATTCCGTGGAACCGCTCTGAAGGTATAGAGTACGGGTATCGTCGTACAAGGAACCATATGAATCGTAATTTATATCTTTAAAATCCTTGCGGCTTATTTTTTTTATAATATAGCCATCCTTATCATAAATAACAGCGTTTATTCCGGTGATTGATGATTCATTACTATAGTTAAATATTTTTGTGGCATAATGATCGGCATTTCTATCCAATACGGTAATCACCTTCATGATATGTGTTCGGGTTTTATTCAGATTTTCTAATGTAAATTCCAGCATGTTTTTACGCATAACTGACTTCGCATTTTTTAAAAGTGAATCCGGTATTTCCGAAACAGGATATTTCACTTCACCCGCAAAAAGAAGTGTTGCCGTGAAGATCTCTAATAATATTAAAAATAATTTATGTTGTCTCATCGGGATACTCTTTGAAATCTTATTATTTTCAAAGATCAATGTACTCAATTATATTAGATAATCTTTTTAAGCACCACCTGTTCCGACTGTTTTGAAACCATCTTTTCAAAAAATTTCTTTAATTCCTTATAATTCATAGATGGAAAAATGGTTTGATTAACAGTTAAATCGTAATTAACGATTATTTGTTTCTCTAAAGCTTTTACTTCGTACATGAATTTACCCCCCTCACCCAGTAAATTGATAATAAGCGATTCAGGAAGCTCCTCAACTTCATAACCATCGGGAATGGATATGGTAGCTGAGTATTTGGTTTGTATTGGGTAATTAAAATCAACCGGAAAATTGCGTTCTTCATTTTTGAACGGATTCTCTTCCCACCTTCCCAGTATCACAGGAACAAAATAAATACGATCGCCTCCTTCTGTAATTCTGTCGGACAAAAGTATGTCGAATTCTAATTTTAAAGGTGTATAAATACTATCGAGATTATCGATTTTTAGATTTGAAACCTCTAGGCCTGCATGTTCCTTTTCTAATTCTTCCCTATATTTTTCCACTTCAGTCAGTTCCTTTATTTCCTTTCTGAGTCTTAAAGCAGAAAAATTTTTAACATTTCGCGTATAGTTGCCTTCCAGTTCAAAATCGTCATTTAACGATGCCTGTACAAATATTAACTGTGTGTCAGGTATGTCACTGTATAAATCGATCCATTTATACCCGGCACTGCTAATCATCATCCCATTTCCATTTAATGAATTGGGTGGCAATATATAATGCGGACAGAAATGATCGATAGCATCGAGTGCATAGGTTCGGTTATTTATATTTACACAAGCAATAACATGGTTGAACTGTGTTAGAATTACCTGGCCGGGTTTAACCTTACCATTCGAACGTGTACTCACTAATACCGGATTGGCATTTAATCCAAGACCTTTAAGCAAAGCTACAAGGTTTAGGTTAATATCGGCAGTTGAACCGTTTCCTTCGTTATATGCTTTGCGGATGCTTTCGGTTGGCCATATTCTGTATCGATTATCCCATACCATATGATTTTTAATATGTTCATAAGCCAGTATCACTTGCATCTCCGGATCTGTAGTACTGCTGGTAATAAGTTCAATCTGATCCTTCAAATGTCCTGTATTATCGAGTTGCCTTCCAAAATCGTAATCATCCATTAGTTCCCTGTTGATATCCTCCCATTTGCTTGTATAGGATTTTCGGATTGAACCGGGGAAATTTGTAGATACTAATTCGAACTCAACTACACTTAAATAATCATATATAGTGGTCATGTAAGGTTCTTTAATAAAGGCTGGTACATTTTCTGCCAAGTACGACCAATGTGTAACCTGGGCATTAAAATTAACTATGCCTCCCTTCTCACGTCCATCAGGTGTAATTTCGGCACCTTTGGTAAACTGATAGTTCTCAGTGCGTGTATCGCTGTTTTTAACTATAGGTATATATCCTGTGGTCCAGTTTTTATAGTAATAATATTCAGGAACAAAAACATGATATTCGGAACGCTTTACCGGTATAGTTTTCTGAAAGTACCAAGAGTTCAATGT
>CAYMQP010000037.1:18386-18948 GCA_964392505.1 uncultured Bacteroidales bacterium | reverse complement strand
CCAAAATCCCGTAATTTCTTCACGCTCAATCTTTGAATCGACAAACTCTATATTCTGCTTCTTTTCCATATTTCAGGTAATTTTTTCTGCAATTCTCAACCGGGCACTGCGTGCTCTCGGATTTTTTCTTTTCTCTTCATCAGTAGGTACTATCACCTTATTATTTACAGGTCTCAAGGGGCGAATCACATTTCCAAACATATCGGTTTGTCTGGTTGCATCGAAAGTTCCTGTCCGGAAATAATTTTTAACCACCCTGTCTTCCAGGGAATGGTAACTGATTACAGCCAGCCTGCCTCCCGGATTGAGAATTTCTGCTGCCTGTATCAACATGGCTTTTAAATGTTCGATTTCCCTGTTTACCTCAATGCGTAAAGCCTGAAAGACTTTTGCGAGATACTGGTTTTCGTTGTATCGGGGGAGGCATTTATTAATTGCATCCAACAAGTCGCGTATAGCAGTGATTGGCTTTCTTTCGCGATAATTAATAATGGCCTTGGTAAGAGTCTTTGCATTCCTCAATTCGCCAAAGTTGTTAAACACGGCAAGTAATTTGTCGAAT
>CAYMQP010000037.1:0-18376 GCA_964392505.1 uncultured Bacteroidales bacterium | reverse complement strand
ATGAGTAAGTGTTCACCAGTTCTTTCGCCGAAAAATCTGCTCTCATATTCATTCGCATATCTAAGTCTGAATCGAACCGGAATGAAAAACCGCGGTGAGGTGAATCGAAGTGGTGTGAGGATACTCCCAGATCTGCCAGCAGACCATCGATGGCTTTAATACCATAATACTTCAGAAAATTCTTCAGGAAACGGAAATTATGACGTACAAAAATCAGTCGTTGATCATCAGGTACATTCGCCTCGACTTCCTCATCCTGGTCGAATGCTATCAACTTTCCTTTTCCCAGTCTTTTCAGAATTTCGTTTGAATGTCCCCCGCCTCCGAAAGTCGCATCGACATAGACCCCATTCGGTTTTATTTTCAAACCGTCAATACTTTGTTCCAACAGCACTGGCAGATGGTATTCCATTATTCATCGGTTTCATCTACCAAACCTTCCATAATATTTTCGGCCATACCTGCAAACTCATCATCGCCCACTTCAATCTTTTCATACAGGTTCTTAGCCCAGATCTCAATTTTTCCATACTGTCCTGCCATGATCACTTCCTTATTTACCTCAACTTCGTCGAGCAATCTTCTGGGAATTAACAGTCGATTATTAGCATCGAGTATCAATTCTGCCATTCCTTTGAAAAACTGACGAAGAAACTTGTTATGCTCTTTTTTATAAGGATTGATCTTTTTACGCAGGATCTTATTCTGCCTTTCCCATTCTTGGTAAGGGTAAAGCACCAGACACTTTTCAAATATGTCTTTCTTGATAACAAACCTTTCCGGGTTGCTCACCGTTATTTGCTTCTTAAAAGCAGCGGGAAGAATTACTCTTCCTTTTGCATCGAGCTTACAAGTATATTCCCCGATGAAGGTTATCATTGAATTAGAGTTAGTAAAGGTAAAAATATATAATTTTTGCCCACTTTCAACCATTTACCCCCACTTTTTCCCACTTTGTTGATAACTTTCACCATTTTGTGGCCTTTTGGTATTCTTAAATTTCAAGGGTGATTCATCTGTGAATCGCCCTACAAATCATATTTTATGCTATTTTTGAAGCTACAAGGAATATTTACAGCTTATTAACAAAATGCCAAATTCTGTAACCGAAGAAGTTATTCAGCCTGTTGATGTTAAGAAGGTATTCTATAGTAAGAATCCGCGCCTGGCCAGAATTATACCCAATTTTATCTTTAACTACCTTAAGCGCATTGTTCATGAGGATGATAATAATAACTTTCTGGCTGTGCATGGGCATAAGAGAAATCTTGAATTTATTTCGGCGGTCATTGAGGAATTTAAAGTCACCATTAACATCGAAGGAGAGACTAATATTCCAAAAACCGGCCGTTTTGTATTTGCAGCTAATCATCCGCTCGGGGGATTCGATGGTATGGTGCTGATGAAAATAATCAGCGGATACTTCGACGAATTCAGGTTTCTAGTAAATGATATCCTAATGAATCTTAAAAATATCCAGGATCTTTTTATTCCTATAAATAAACATGGTCCTCTTGCTTATGAGGCAGTTGCCCAGATTGAGAAAGCATTTGAATCGGACATTCAGATACTTACCTTTCCGGCAGGTTTTGTTTCACGAAAAATAAGAGGACAAATAATCGATTTGCCCTGGCAGAAAAGTTTTATTACAAAAGCTGTAAGATACCATCGCGATATAATACCCATACATTTCAGCGGACGTTGCAGTAACTTTTTTTATCGGTTGGCTAACTTGCGCAAATTCTTGGGCATAAAAGCCAATGTTGAAATGCTTTATCTTGTTGATGAAACCTATAAGCATCGCAACGAACACTTAATTGTGAAATTCGGAAGACCCATTCCCTGGGAGACTTTTAATTCGAGTAAAAAACCACTGGAATGGGCTAAATGGGTTAAAGAAAAAGTATATGCACTCGAGGGAATAACTCATGTGCCATTTTAATGAGTTTCTCCCTATAAGAAAATAATTTCTAACTTTGTTACCCTTAAAAAAGCTTGTATGAAAGAGGTAATTCCTCCTGTTGATAGAGAGCGTATCATTGATGAACTTAATCGCAATAAATTTTTGCGTGAGACAAATTATGGCAATAATGAGGTCTATGTCATCACATATCACGATTCACCAAATACAATGAGGGAAATAGGTCGTTTACGCGAAATTACCTTTCGTCTGGCTGGGGGAGGAACAGGAAAAGAAGCCGATATTGATGAATATGATACTGCTGAAGTTCCTTATAAACAACTTATTGTCTGGGATCCGCAGGAACAGGATATATTAGGAGGTTACCGGTTTATTCTGGGAGAAGATTTGAAGATCGATGATGAAGGAAATTTTAATCTGGCTACATCCCCTCTGTTTAATTTCTCTGAAAATTTTAAAAAAGAGTACATACCTTATATGATTGAGCTGGGACGATCGTTTGTTCAGCCGGCTTATCAATCATCGAATCGGAATAAGAAAAGTCTTTATGCACTTGATAATCTATGGGACGGTTTGGGTGCCATCTGGAAGAATAACCAGAAATATAAGTATTTCTTTGGAAAAGTTACCATGTATACTTCATACCACCGTGAAGCGCGCGATCTGATTCTGGCTTTTTTAAACAAGCACTTCTGCGATACTGAAGATTTGGTACATCCGCATAAACCACTTTCCATAGAAACAGACCGGCATATCATCGATTCAATTTTGACGGCCGATAATTTCCAGGACGACCTTAAAATACTATCTCAGGCTGTTCGTACCCGGGGCGAGGTGATTCCACCGTTGATTAATGCCTATATTAATTTATCGCCTACCCTGCGGTGTTTCGGTACAGTGCTGAATGATCACTTTGGCGATGTAGAAGAAACGGCGATTATGGTATCTGCGAGTGATATGTACCCGGCAAAAGTGGAAAGGCATGTGGATTCTTATATCAAGGCGAACTAATACGGCCAGAAAATATTTTTGATTATAGCGAAGGTAAATTTCTCGATTTATGATATACTTTGTTTTGATTACTATCTCTGTGAAATCTTTTTATAATAGTATTAATAATTATATCTATCATGAAAATCATTGAACGTGTTAATGAAGATATAAAGGAGGCCATGCGAGCCAGGGATAAAATAAGGCTTGAAGCATTACGTGCTATAAAAACAGCATTCACACTTGCAAAAACCCAGGGAGGTTCCAGTGGAGAAATCCCTGTGGAAGAAGAATTACGAATCTTACAAAAGCTTGTGAAACAGCGCAGAGAATCGGCAGAAATATATAAAAGTCAATCGCGGGATGATTTGTTTCAGAAAGAAATAGCCGAAGCTGAAATTCTGGAAAAATATTTACCTGCTAAAATGAATCGCGATGAACTTGAAAGTTATCTGTCGGCAGTTATTAAGAGAACAGGCGCTTCCGGTATGAAGGATATGGGCAAAATTATGGGTATTGTCACAAAAGAATTAACCGGAAAAGCCGATGGGAAAGAAATAGCTACGATAGTAAAAGAACTACTTCAGGAATAAAATTATTTGTTCTGACTTTACTAGTAATAAGTTAATAAATTGGCATTGCTATAAAACAAAAAAAGAGATACAATCTGTATCTCTTTTTTATATTAATATTGATTTAATTTCTATCAATAGAACAGATATCGCTTATCCGTTATATTTCCCAGCTCCTTAAGAGTTTCAAAACTTTGCCGGTTTGCACGGGCTGCATAGCCCCTTTCGAGATAACTTCTCGATAAGTTTTTATCACTAAATTGATTTTCATTCGAAGTTATATTATCGACAGAGAATGCGTATACTCCATTTTCGCCCGCAATGGGCCCGCTTATAGTATTTGGAGGAGCATTTGTTACAGCTGCAATCAGTTTTGGTTCGGCTCCTGCTCCGGGAACTGAGAACGAAGTGAATCGTACATCTGTAGCAGAATTGACCTCAACTTCCATGACACGGGCCAAGTCGTCGATGGTACTGGCATTTTCTATTTTTGTCTGCATTTCTTCGATAAGCTTCTCGGCTTTCTTTTGTTTAACCAGTTCTAAACGGATTTCTTCTTCAACATCCTGCAATTCCTTGTAACCTTCATGGTATACCTTAGTAACAATAGCTACAATATATTTTCCTCCATATTCTTCTATATCCTTGAGCATATCGCCTTCTTCGGCTTCTTCGAACGCCCAATGCACAATATTTCTGGAATTCTCGATACCCTGTACATTATTATCTAGGGGTTGTATGCCAAAAACAGGTATAGCCATTGGATCGTTATCGGCAACAGCAGCTTCAAATTTTTCCAGCGTATTGTTAGCACTGGCAAATTCAACTGCTTTGGTATAGTAAACCTGATCGGTATTTGCGCTTGGTGTAACTTCTCGGCTTAGCACACCGACCTGTACTTTTTTTACAGGCTTTGATTTATTGAGAATCTTCACCACATGAAATCCTTCCTCACTATATGTAATTTTCACATCGCCGATATTGGCAAAAAAGCAGCTATCACTAAAATGGGGCCCTTTCATCCCTTCTTTGAACCAACCCAGATCACCTCCTAACATAACCGTAGTATGATCGCGGGAATTTTCTTCGACCAGGGTGGTAAAATCATAACCATTTTCAGCAAGGGTTTTAAGACTGTCGGCTAACTGCCGCATTTGTGTCACGTTCGACTGATCAACCGGTAGTAATATATGACTTGCTCTTACGGAATCGGGAAGATAATTAATTTTGGCTAGTTTGGCGAGTTTATAGGTATTGTCTTCGAAATAGGGTCCGTATACATCACCTAATTTGGCTGAGAACATGAATTCATCAAGTGAATCAGGTAATTCACCTTTTTTATAATTTGTCTTGTCGTACGGAGGCGATGTAAAATTGATATATTGTTCTACATCTTCCACTTCTTCAAATTCTTCCTTGATATCGTTAATCCATTCTTCAGCATCCTTAAAATCCTCTTTCGATGGTATAACTTCAAAGGCTACATATTTTAGGTCGCGACTTTCTTTCTGCCTGTATCTTTCTTTATATTCATTATAGTATTTCTTGATATCCGATTCAGTAACCATAATACTACTATCTGATATTTCGGAATAATTTTTCCGGATAAAGCTAAAATCGACAGCCGTATTTATATCTTGTTGTCGACGCTCGATTTCAAGAGAATTGGCGTAAAGTCCTTTGCGAATAAGAGTATTATACTTGGTAAATAAGCGTTCCTTGTTTATTACTTTTTCATAAAATACCCAAATTTCTTTTGCAGGCCCCGATATTTCATCAATCCGATTTATAAACTCAGAAAGCTGAAGACGATTAAGTGTTCCTGTTTCGGGGTTGGAAAACATTTGCATGACCAGCGGATGGGGATTCGGTCCCTGTATCAGGTCGAAAAATTCCTGATTTGATACACTCAATCCTAATTTACGGTATTCTTTATCGAGCAAGTACTTTTGAATCAACTCCTGCCATGTTTGGTTGCGGATATTATCGACCATGGTCTGATTGAGTGTTGTAGTCTGGTATTGTGCTTTCATTATTTGCTCAATATTGGAAAGTACTCTCTGATATTCCGGGTAAGGTATTTTTGTACCGTTGATTTCAGCAATATTCATTTTCGATTTACTGATAAGAAATCCTCCTGACGTAATAAAGTCTCCTAGAATAAAAGCAAAAAGTGCCAGACCAACAATGATTACCAGTAATAAACCTGCTCGCGTTCTGATCCGTTGTATAATTGCCATAGATTAAGAAATTTAATTTTGAAAAACAGGGTACGAATATAGTAATTATAAGCTTTATACAACAGAAACTAATAAATTTTTGAATGCCTATACTAATTTCTGGATCGGAAATTAAATCGTTTATTTTTTAGATTTTAAACGATATTTTTATTGGATTTCAAAATTAAATATTTCAACAAATCTTGTTAACCAGAAACTCTTTTCAGATGAATCAGATCGATTTTGGTTTTCGATACTTTAAGTATTTTAATACTAAAAGGTTCTATTAATATCTGTTCATTGAGTATGGGGATTTTTTCGTGCCGATCAAAAATAAATCCCGCTAGTGTTTCATAATCTTCCGATTCGGGAATATTTAAGTGGTACTTTTCATTAATGTAGTCGATTTCGAGTCTGCCGGAAAAAATAAATTCATTTTCGTTAATCTGTCGTTCAATAAGTTCGGTAGTATCATGCTCATCTTCAATTTCGCCAAATATCTCTTCAATAATATCTTCAATCGTAAGCATTCCTGAAACACCCCCAAATTCATCGACAACAACAGCTAGGTTTTTCTTTTCCTGTATGAATTTTTCCAGTAATCTTCGGGCCGACATGGTTTCCGGTACAAATGGTACGTCAATTAGCCAGCTACGCAAGGTTTTTATTTTCTTAAATAAGGTTTTTGAGGTGATATAGCCTATTATATTATCTATATTATCGCGGTATATAAGGATTTTTGAGAATCCGGTTGAAACAAATTTTTGATGTAGTTCGTCGATGGAAGTATTACATTCTGCAGCAACTATTTCTGTGCGGGGAACCATACAATCACGCACTTTTACTGAAGAAAAATCAAGTGCGTTCTGAAACAATTTCAGGTCGCTATCGGTTTGGTTTTCATCGGTTTCGTTTTCGCTCGATTGATTGATCAGGTGCACCAAATCAATCTTATTAAATACTTGTTTAGTTTTAATTTCGGAATCTTCGCTTGTATGTAGTCCTTTAATAATTGTATCTGAAAGCCATACAATAAGCGAGGTAACCGGATAAAATACGATATAAAAAAACATCCCGGGAATACTGAATAGATTCAGGGTCAGATTAGGTATTGAACGAAATACGATCTTAGGCAGGAATTCAGCAGTAATCAGAATCAGTAAAGTAGAAATTAAAGTTTGGGCTAGCAATATGGAGAATGAAGAAGTAAAAAATACCATTACAACGGGCTTAAGAATGCCAGCCATAATAATACCATAAATAACAAGTGCAATATTATTTCCAACCAGCATAGTGGTGAGAAATTTTTCCGGATTGTCGACGAATATGGATATTACCTTTGCCGAAAACAATCCCTGTTTCTTGTCAAGTTCGATCCGTAACCGGTTTGAGGATATGAAAGCTATTTCTACTCCCGAAAAAAAAGCACTGAAAAGGAGTGATAACAGTATCAGAACAAATGAACTCATGAGTCTTTAGCCGAATTTTTAATTCGTAAGGTTCTGCGTGCAAGATACAATAGAAATGCGAGAACACTCATTATAAAAAACATATACGACTTATTCAATCCATATTTGAAAGTTGAATGAATTCCTATGGCTAGGGTAACTACTGTTGTTATAAGCCAGAATATCTCAAGGATATGGTTTAAACTACTCGCTCTCTTCATCTCGTACACGTACGGTTCCGCTTGAACCTATTAGTTTATAATTATCAAAGCTTTGATCCGATTCAAAACCTTTTTCACCAAAAAAAACACCATCTTCGTTGGTAATTTTTGTGAATACATTTGAATATATCGTTTGATTTTCGCGATCCCAAAACAACTCTTCAGTATTCAATTGTTCGCCGGTAATTACATTTTGGGCTACAACACTATCTCGAGCAACACCCAGATTCTCATCTTCGTAATACATACCATGACGGGCGGTTACAAGCGATTCAAGCTCTTCATTTTTATCATAAAACTGAATTTCTATTCCCTTTCTGAATTCGTAATACGAACCTTCGTCGCCTTGTTTAATATAGCGTTCGGCAAGTGGAGCTTTAAAAATAACCTGCAACTTGCCCGAATCGGTATATTGTACTTCGAAATTCTTGCCCGACTGAACCGGAAGATTCAATTCACTCGAAAGCGCATTTATGGTTTCAATATCGTTTTTACAGGAATGAATAAAAACTATGGCAACTATTATCAATAGGTTGAATAGTGTCGATCTTATCCTGCTGCAAGCCAGGTGTTTAATCATTAAATCTAGCCTGAGTAGTTTCATTTATCCAGCAACCAACTGTGAAACTATAACCTTCATGCACATTTTCAAAAAAAGCCTCCTCTTTATTAGGGAAGTAAGGAGAGTATGCCAATATCAATGAATTTGCCCGTTCGGAAATTGATGGATCAACAATTTTTGCTTTCATGAATTTATCGACCGCTGCCCAGAAAATGGAATTGGGGAGTCTAATCGATGAGCAATCGTCCTTACTGTCGGCATACATCTGACCAATCAGAATATAAGGTTCGCCCCATGCAGGACGAATATCGATTGCCTTCAGGGCCAGTTCACGGGCTTTTGGTTTATTTTTTAATCCATTGAAATTTGCCGCCATTCCGAAATAATAATCAGCTTTCTTATCTTCCTCGGTTTCGAGGGTTAAAGCTTGCTGGTAATACTCAATGGCGAGAGTATATTTGTTTTTCTTATAAGCCTGAATCGCGGCTTTAAGAGCTGTTTCGGAACTAGGAGCTATATTTTGCAGATTTCTCAATGCTGTAGAATACAAATCTGCATTGGTACAATTCCTTTTTTCTAAAAGCGAAGTTAACATTCGAAGAAAAGGAATGTCTTCGTTTTTCTCAAGCATTTCTTTTGTAAAAAATGAAATTAACGTTTCACATTCACCCGGCCCCTGATTAATAAAATTATCATCAATGGCGGATTTAAGTTCAATTAATTCTTTATCGTTGGGTTTTTTATCTATTTTCATATCAATTAGATCCGAAACTAGTAGATAGTCTTCAATTACGGTACCGGCTTGGAATATACCGGTTTGATAGAGAATTATTGAGGATGAAAAATAGCTGGCTAAAACAGGTTCCGATGTCGATACTTTTTCAATATCGATTGCTTCTTTTAAATAGGAGTAAGCTTTCTCTATATTTTCGGTTTTGTTTCTTCCATATCGCAACAAATCAACTCCCTGGCGACCACGTACATTTGCTACTTCATTAAAATATTGAATTCTTCGATCGTATATCAACATTAGAGTATCAAGTAAATTATCTGTTTCAGTATCTGATACAGTCCGATTCAGAAAATTCTTATAAATTTTAACACCGTCAAGGTAAATATACTTTACCGCAAGGGGGCAATCGTTAAAAGCCTTTTGCCAGTATGGCAGTGCTGTTTTATAGTTTCGCTGCTTAACGAAATCGTGTGCAATTGAAAAACTCTTTACACATTCAACACTATCCTTTCCATGACCATATCTTGAGCCATCTTCTATACCTTTCTGAGCTGTAACAAACAATGTTAAAGCAATCAGAAAGAATCCGCTAATCAGAGTTTTATGAAGTCCCATTTTAAAAAACATTAATCGTACTTTGGTTTTAAAAACCAAAAATCGTACAAAGTTATACCAACTGTGAAAATATGATAATATTCATTAATAAGTCCATAGTCGGTTGTACCTCTTTTCCCAAACTCATAACTTAGGTTGAATAGGGTATTTGTATATAGTTTTTGCGGATTTCGCCACGGGAAACCAATTCCTGCACTAAATCCATAATCGGTAATCGAATGTCCGTTAAATGAAAGGTAGGTATTGGTATAATGCGCTCCAAGCCGGTAATGCATCCGTTCAAAATATTTTGCTCTGGTTCGTTTTGAAATGGGTGTCGGAATAAACTCAATACCCATACGATACGAGGAATAATCAACCAGATCGACATACTGATTAAGTCTGATTCCTTTGGAAAAATTCTGCCTTGAATATTCAGTGGTTATCATCAGGCGATTATCGTAATTGTAAGTAAGCCCTATTCCAATTTTCGCAGGTAATTTTAAATAGGTGATTGAATCACTGATGATATTGAAAGTGTCGACAATTGGGTATTGCACATGGGAAGGGAAATTTCTTTTTGTAATCGATTGGTAATCTATTTTTATATTGGTCTTAACATCATAAATGATCCCGAGAATAAACTGGTGTGTATGTTCTTTAGACGAGGTAAAAACAGGATATACCTGCATTCCCAGACGATAATGAAAATCGCTGGCAATGTAATCTTCTTCGATTTTCGTACTGGCAACGGTTGCATCAGGAACATCAATAGAGCGTTCACGGTTCAGATCGCCAAACAGGTATCCGGCATTCATACCAATTGAAACATATTTGAGTAACTGTAACGAAGTACCAAAATAGAACTCGTTGTAACCACCACTTCCTTTATATTCAATAGCAACTTCTTCCCGCGATTCCTGATAATCCCTGAAATAGTAATGAATACGATTAAAAGGGACAAGCCCAACACTAAACTTCCACCATGAAGTAACAGGAAATCCCAGTGCCAGGTAATCGACATTAATATTCTTCGAATTATCTTTTGCTTCGCTTGTTGAAAGATATGACCCCCGACCACTTATACCGGCATGAAAAAGAAAAGATAAGGTATCCTGCGATGTATAAGAAGCAGGATTCATATAATTTACCTGATTTGAAGGTCGAAGACCTATAGAACTTCCTCCGAGCGAACGATTGTAAGAAAAACCTGAATTGATTAAATCGCCAATAGCAAAACGTGTATATGGATTGTTGTTATAATTCTGTGCCGATATTCCTATGGGTATTACCATAAGAAGAAAACACAATACCTTATATCTTCTCTGCATTATACTGTAAAATGAAATTTAATCCGATAAGCGTTAAATCTGAAATCACAAAGATGGGTTTTTTTAGCTTATTATCAAAAAAATGAGCGTCGCCTCCCGTAAGTAGAACAACAAGTTTGTCATATTTATTGCGCATAATTTCCAGGTAAGTATTCATCTCATAAAGTATTCCGTTTTGCACTCCACTTCGTATGGCCGATTCAGTATTTTCGCCAATTAATCCAAACTCATCTGAATAAGTAACCAGAGGTAATTGGGCTGTATGGTTATATAAGGCTTTGAAGCGCATGGCAAGACCCGGTGATATATTTCCTCCAACATATTCCTCATCAGCTGTTTTTAAATCGTAAGTAACTGCAGTGCCTGCATCAATTACTAATACGTTTCTCGAAGGATAAAGTAAACAGGCTCCTGCAATAGCGGCTATACGATCTTTTCCCAGTGTGCTTTTGGAGTGATAGTTATTATTAAATGGGATAGGGGTGTCGGCATTTAACTCAATTAATCTCTGACCAATATTTTTTATTGTTTTTTTAAGATTTTTTGGCATTTCGATAACCTCAGCAACAAGACTTTTTTCGATTTTTTGATGATTTTTTCTTATAAAATCCGATACTTTTTCACCTTTAACATCATCAATCAGGGAATCGACTATATCTGTCCCGTTAAATATAGCCGTCTTTATGTGTGTGTTTCCAATATCGATAACAAGATTCATAAGTTTACTGATTTATGTATGCTTTAATTGAATGAAAAGATCGTGGATTTTTTCAATACCTTCAATCGGTCCGATAATCAGTGTGAGTTTATTTTTACTCTCTCTCATTCTGAATAATTTAGGAGTGCGTTGTACAAAGTTGAGAATTTTTGTGAATGTTTTGGAACGGTAATATTCAGAATCCTGATCACTGATAAAATGAGCTAATACTCGTTGGTTTTTCATTATTAGTTTCTCAAAACCCATATCTTCGGCAATCCATCGTATTTCGACGATCCGTAATAACGATTGTAATGCTTCCGGGATAGGACCGAAACGGTCGAGGAGATTGGATTTTAGTTGCTCTAACATGTATTGATTTTCAAGGGCATCAACCTCGCGATACATTTTTATTCGTTCTGTTATATTTGATATGTATTCGTCGGGTATATGAACTTCCAGATCCGTTTCGATAATGCAATCGGTAGAAACACATTGTTCTTCATTTTCCTTTTCAAAAGCAGTATAAGTTTTCTCATCAGCATAAACTGCTTTGAATTCGTTTTCTTTCAACTCTTGAATGGCTTCGTTTAGAATCCGGTTGTAAGTTTCGAAACCAATATCGGCAATGAAACCGCTTTGTTCGGCTCCAAGCATATTACCGGCTCCTCTGATATCCAAATCCTGTAAAGCAATGTTGAATCCACTCCCGAGATCGGATAATTCCTCAATAGCTTTGAGCCTTCGTCGTGCTTCAGGAGTTAGGCTTGTAAGAGGAGGGGCAATCAGGTAGCAGAAAGCTCTCTTATTCGATCGACCAACACGTCCGCGCAATTGATGCAAATCGCTTAAACCGAAATTCTGGGCATTATTTATGAATATAGTATTGGCATTGGGTATATCGAGGCCCGATTCAATAATTGTTGTAGCCACCAACACATCGTAATCGCCATTTATAAAATCAATCATTACACGTTCGAGTTTCGAACCTTCCATTTGTCCATGACCAATCACCGTTTTTACGTGTGGACATAGTTTATTAATAAGCTTTTCAACTTCTTCTATATTATCAATACGATTATGAATAAAGAATACCTGGCCTCCGCGCGAAACTTCAAAACTAATACCTTCCTGTATGATGCTCTCATTAAGAGTATGCAATTCGGTAACAATAGGATAACGGTTTGGTGGAGGTGTATTGATAACAGATAGATCGCGTGCTCCCATCAGCGAGAATTGAAGCGTGCGGGGTATAGGAGTTGCTGTCATGGTTAAGGTATCGACATTAATTTTTAAGCTCTTCAACTTTTCTTTAGAACTAACACCGAACTTCTGTTCTTCATCGATGATAAGCAGTCCCAAATCCTTAAATTTTATATCTTTCCCGAGCAAACGGTGAGTTCCAATGAGGATATCGATTTTTCCGGAACCAACTTCTCTAATAATCTTAGTTTGGTCAGCCTTCCTTCGTAACCGACTTAAGTAGTCTATATTACACGGAAAATCTTTAAGCCGGTCTTTAAATGTGGTATAATGTTGTAATGCCAGTATGGTGGTTGGAACAAGCAGTGCTACCTGTTTACTGTCCGACACTGCTTTAAATGCTGCCCGAATGGATATCTCGGTCTTTCCAAACCCGACATCTCCGCAAATCAGCCGATCCATGGGTATTTTCGATTCCATGTCGTTTTTAACAGTTTTTGTGGAGGTTATCTGATCGGGAGTATCCTCGTAAATGAAGGAAGCTTCCAGTTCTTCCTGCAGGTAAGTATCAGCTGAAAATTGAAAACCTTCTTTTGTTTTTCTAATGGCATACAATGCTATTAAGTCTTTAGCGATGTCTTTAACCTTTTTCTTTGTATTATCTTTCAATTTCTGCCAGGCGCCGGTACCCAGTTTATAAATTTTAGGTTCATGGTTGTCTTTTCCTTTATATTTTGAAATACGATGCAGCGAATGAATATTTACATATAGCACATCATTATCGCGGTACACAAGCCTTACTGCCTCCTGCTGCTTACCATTTATGGTTATTTTCTCCAATCCTCCAAAACGTCCAATTCCGTGATCGACATGAACCACATAATCACCCGGTTTTAGATCTCTGATTTCATTAAGCGATACTGAGGCTTTACTCGAATAGTACTGATGAAGCCTATATTTATGATACCTGTCGAAAATCTGGTGATCGGTATAGCAACACATTTTCAGATTGTGATCAATGAAACCTTCATGAAGAGTGTGCGTCAAATCTTTAAATTGCAAACCAGGATGGGTGTCGTTAAAAATATCATGCAAACGTTCGATCTGTTTTTGATTTTCAGAAAGTATAATAGTAGTATATCCTTTAGCATTATGGTTTGCTATATCGTCACCCAGGAGTTTAAAATTCTTCCGGAAGTGAGGTTGAGGTTGTGTATCGAATTTTATACTATACGAATCAGGGAAAATTGATTTATTGGCACATTCAATAGAGCATTTTTGTGTTATATCAGCATTAAATTCTTCAAGTGTGTAAATATTCTCTTTAGTTTTTTCCTTTTCTGTGTTGTTTTTGTATACTAAAACCTGAATTTCCCGGATACGATCAGATACCTGCTTAAAATCGCTCGACCAAACTGTCGAATCGTAATTTCCAAAGCTTAGTATCGATTGATAATTCTTACCGATATCACTTTGGTATATATTGGGAATAATAGAAATACTTTCATGTTTTCTTCTTGAAAGCTGACTTTCAACATCAAAAGAACGAATTGAATCCACTGTATCGCCAAAGAAATCGATACGGTAAGGAAATTCAGCTGAGAAGGAAAAAATATCAACTATGCTACCTCTAATGGCATATTGACCGGGTTCATAAACAAAATCGACCAGATCGAAATAATATGTTTCCATGATTTCCCTGATAAAATCGATGGATATATTCTCATTTACTGTCAGGTGCAATGTATTGTTTTCCAGATCGGCTTTGGATAAAGCTTTTTCAGCAATGGCCTCTGGATAGGTAATAACAACCAATATCCCGCCAACATAGTGGCAAAGCCGATTTAATGTATTGGTTCGTAAAATGATTTGCCCGTTATCGGTTTGGCCATATTGTATTGATCGTTTATATGAGGAGGGGAAAAAAAGAACTTCTTCTTCATTCAGGCAATTCAATAAATCGCTATAAAAGTAAGCTGCTTCTTCCTTATCAGGAAGTACTATGAAATGGGGTTTGGGGTGAGTTTGTATAATATTAGCTGCAACAAGTGAAGCCGAAGAGCCTGATAGCCCTTTCAGAAGTACCCGGAAATGCTTTTTTTGTTGTAATATTTTATCAATCTCCCTAAAATTATGATGCTTGCTGTATTTAAGTAATATGTCCTGGATTGTTACACCCACTTTTCCTAAGTTTTATGATTGACAAAAGTCGCGTATTGTTTCATTTAATACAATACAACATACCATCTTCTGTGGTGTTAAGGGTGTGGATAACTCATTCTCGGGTTCATGATAATCAATTATCTTTAATCTGAATTATAACCCGTAATTATTATGAAAGTATTCAAGTTTGGAGGTGCATCGGTTAAAGATCCTGCTGCGGTAAAAAATCTGGCTGGTATCGTTCAGCGTTATAATGAAAAGCTGGTGATTGTTGTTTCGGCCATGGGTAAGACAAGCAATGCCCTCGAGCTGGTACTATCGCATTATTTCAGTCAGAATAAGAAGCTTAACCATAGTTATAACAGGGTAGTCGATTTCCATATGAGCATAATAAAAGACTTATTTCCATCTGGAAGTGAAATTTTCGACAAGGTCGATTCTTTTTTCCAGGCGCTCTATACCAAGTTGCAAGCTGAACCTACCATGACCTACGATTTTGAATACGATCAGATTGTTTCATACGGTGAAATGGTTTCGACAATCATTGTAGCCGAATACCTCAATGAATCCGGAATCGATTGTGAATGGGTTGATGTTCGCCAACTCATAAAGACTGATAATACTTATCGCGAAGCCAAAGTGAATTTTGAAATTTCTGAAAATCTTGTGAAAAAGGCTCTTAATAAAGACAAAATATATTTAACACAGGGTTTTCTCGGATCTGATGAGAATAACATAACTACAACACTTGGGCGGGAAGGCTCGGATTATACAGCTGCATTACTGGCCTACTTTCTCGATGCTGAAAGCGTTACTGTTTGGAAAGATGTTTCCGGCGTACTAAATGCCGATCCGAAATGGTTCGATAATACAGTTAAACTCGATAAGCTTAGCTACGCCGATGCAATAGAATTGGCCTTTTATGGGGCCAGTGTGATCCATCCAAAAACTATTCAACCTTTGAAAAAGAAAAATATACCCTTATGGGTAAAATCGTTTTACGAACCCTCGCTTGAAGGAACTCTTATTACCGATATAAAATATGACAAACTTATACCCAGTTTTATTTTTAAGATGGATCAGGCGCTGATTGATGTATATCCTTTCGATCTTTCATTTATAGTTGAGGAAAACCTCGAACAGATTTTCCAGGTATTTGCCAAACATAACCTTCGGGTGAATTTAATGCAAAATACAGCCGTACGTTTTCGCATTTGTACAAATAACGACTCTGTAAAGATACCGGCTGTTGTAAAACAGCTGGAAGATCGTTTTCAGGTATCGATACAAACACATCTCGAATTAATAACAATCCGGTATTTCGATCAGGCTACTATCGACCGAGTAATGGTAAATAAAAAGATGATTCTCGAACAACGCAGTAAGACAACCGTTCAATTGCTTGTAAGAGATTTGGGTTAAGGCGACATATACAAACAGTTTTGCGACTTGAAATACTTAAATATACAAGTTGAATCGTTACATTTGAAAAAGCAATATTTAATCTTTGCTCTAAGTATTACCTAATTATGAATAAGCAATTATTAATTAGAAGAATATCAGGAATATTATTTATTGCAGCAATTTTTGCACCATTAAGTACTCAGTTATCTTGTACCCATAAAGCAAAACAATGGGATATAAGCGATACCGTTACATCATTATATAAGAATTATGAAAATTTATTTAAAGTAGGTGTGGCTATTTCAACACGTAATTTAAGCGATTCGTTGAATGTTGTTCTGGCAAAACAGCATTTTAATTCAATTACTGCCGAAAATGCAATGAAATGGGATTATATACATCCGGAACCGGGACGTTACAATTTTGAACCGGCAGATAAATTCGTGCAGTTTGGCGAAGAAAATAATATGCACATCGTTGGTCATGTTCTGATTTGGCATTGGCAAACACCCAAATGGGTTTTTAAAGATGAAGCTGGGAATAATGTAAGTCGCGATACCCTTTTAAAACGTATGCACGATCATATCAATATAGTTGTGGGCCGATATAAAGGCAAGGTTCAATGCTGGGATGTTGTAAATGAAGCTATTGATGATGATGGCTCAATCCGAAAAAATACTTGGTACAACATCTTAGGTATTGATTATGTTCAGAAAGCTTTTGAGTTTGCTCATGAAGCTGATCCGGATGCGGTTTTAATCTATAATGATTATTCGATGCCTTCACCGGTAAAACGGGATGGTGTAGTCAGATTAATCCGCAGCCTTAAAGAAAAGGGAGTAAAAATCGATGCTATTGGTATGCAGGCTCATTATCATCTCAACTTTCCCGAATTGGATGACCTTGAACAAAGCATAATTGCTTTTTCTGAATTAGGGTGCCAAGTAATGATAACCGAAATGGATATAAATGTTTTGCCCAAACCACAGGATTATAAGGGTGCCGATGTAGGTATGTTTTTCCAATACGATAGCGTTAATAATCCCTATCCTGAAGCGTTACCCGATTCTATGCAACTGGCCCTTGCCAACCAGTATGTTAGTTTTTTTAAAATATTCATTCAACACCATGAAGTAATTGATCGTGTCACCATTTGGGGAATACAGGATGGTAGTTCCTGGCTTAATTATTGGCCTGTTAAGGGTCGTTCGAATTATCCTTTACTTTTCGATCGAAATTATCAGCCAAAACCGGCTTTTTGGGCTGTGGCTGATTTACCTGAAAAAGAAAATTAATTTGAAAATTGACTTTTTAGTTAGGGTAAGTCGGAAGGATTTAATTGTTTCCGAGATATAATTGATATTTAATATCAATAGTTCAAGGTGATAAAGGTTATCGCTTATTTAACTGTTATTTAGGATGAATTATATAAATTAAATGAATATAATTCGGCCTGGAGGAAAATATAAGTAATTGGTGCATATCATGAGAAAAAAGAATTGTCTGATTTTCATAGTTGAAGATGATACCCTATGCGGAAAACTTATTGAATACTACTTGCGAAGAAACGGCTATACCAATATTGTGCTATTTACTAGTGAAAGAGCCTTTTTGAACGAACTGAGGCAGCATCCCCGGATTGTGATAACCGGTAATAGATTAAAAAGTATGAATGGAGTTGAATTGATACAATATGCCAGGGAAATATATTCCGATTTTTATTGTATTTTATTCTCAGGCATGAGTTACGATGAAATATATAAAGATGAAACTGCCGAATTATGTATCGATAAATATATTAGGAAAGGACTATCCAGTATAGACGATTTACTATTGGAAGTCAATAGCTGGAGATACAAGCGATACGTTGAACAATTATTATAGAAAATATAAATTCAATATATTGAAAATCAAATATGTAAAAGGTTATTCTTTATAAAATTTACTTATTACGAATAAATAGGATAGGTGACTTTCATGGTCAATAATTAGTGTTAGTCATAAATATTGATTATTTCATCAAATAATAGTATCGATTAATAACCATTTTCGTATTAATAGTTACGCCTACTTATATAAAATACTGAAAATGAAAAACCGTGAAACTAGCCTGCAGGAGGAAATATATCTGGAAGGTACTAATATGCTACCTTCAGTCATATTCTTGAGAGAAGGTTCAATGAGGATTGAAGGGAGGATTGTTCCCGATAACATTATCTCATTTTTTGCTCCATTGCACCATTGGGTCAGAAATCTGCGATGCAGTAAAGTAATATTCGATGTTGACATCGAATATATGAATACAAATGCTTCGAAAG
>CAYMQP010000036.1:0-18948 GCA_964392505.1 uncultured Bacteroidales bacterium | reverse complement strand
TCTTCAATCAGGTATTCGCTATAACCATCTTCGGTACGAACCAAAATGTATTCGGCATTAGGTGCCGTACCAATAAGCATTTCAGGCCGCACACCCCCCATTATAGAAAATACTACTGTTCCATGAGAATGGGAATTAAAAAAGTCAATCCCATCCTTAACGAAATCTTTCCAGGCTATTACCCGGTGCTCCTCCCATATATGATCAATTGAAGAAATAATATTGGCATTCGTAAAACCTGCATCAAGAATCGCAATAAGCATACCTTCGCCTGTATAACCCTGCTGATGGAGCATTTCACCATGAAGCATATTTATCTGATTATAAGAATATCCGTATTGTGCTGGTAAAGGTTCTATGTTCGTTTTAAGTTTCGAATAATTTGATTTATCAGGAATTAATTTAATTTCCGGCTTAACCTGGATTATCTCATAATGAATAAAACTTAAAGCACGAAGGGTATCTAGATAAGTGGTATCATCCAGTTCAATTAATGCACCGTTAAACCATTTAGATATATTGATAATTTTAATACCCTTGTTTCGAATCTGATTCAGATATTCCGGATCGACAGGCAGATCGTCTTCATCAATTGCAATATTCTGACGAACTCGTCGTTCAATCGAACGCGACGAAAGATACTCCTCAGGTCTATCAATCGAAAATGGCGTATTGTTTTTATCGGTAAAGGATATCCAATATTTGGGTAAGCCCTTCTGGCCAGAGATATTACCTGCAAATAACACAAATAATGAAAGAATAACTAGTTTTTTCACTTGTCAAGTTTGTGAGATGTTAAATTCAATTAGAAAATCCATACTATATGTAGGTATGTTTTACAGGTACAAACAGATCTTAATGCCAAGAGTTTATAAGTCATTTGATGAATTGTTTTAAACAATCTTTTATTAGTTGCATAAAAGTATTTTTCAATATTCATCTCACTCTAAAAAAGCTTAGTGATCAAAAATAGCCATCTCCTCCCGGTACTACATCATCGATTGTTGGTTCATTAAATTTACCTATATTTTCCTCTACCATTTTAAAAAACTCTTGGTCTCTAGCAATGATTTCCTCTTCGTTTTCAGCTTTACCATAATAATAATCAATTTCCGATTTCAACTCTCCATTGTCGGTATAGAACAACCACTTACCATGTCTTTTATTATCGACAAACTGTCCTTTAATATACAGAATCCCGTTTGGCCAGTAATAAGCATACGATCCCGATACTTTGTTATTTGAGTAAGTAGTATTAAGCTTAATGGTTCCATCTTCGAAATATTGATTCCAGACACCATCTTTGATGTCATTTTTCCATTCGATTTCCTCCGAAATCTGATCGTTTGCATAATAACTTCGTTCAATGCCATCTTTAACTCCATTATCGTAATATTCAGTCGAAGTAACAGCACCTGTATAGAAGCTATAGTAGGTCCACAAACTGTCCTTTTTATCCCCGTAATAGGTGCCTTCGGCAGCTATTTCCCCGTCATCGTAATAAAAACGAGTTTGAACACGGGGTGAATTCTCTTTATAAAACATAATAGCCTTTAATTCCCCCGTATCGTAAAACCGGCGCATTTCGCCCACGGGTTTTCCATCCTTAAAACATCCCTTGTACATGAGCTTGCCGTTTGGGAAAGTCTTTTCCCAGTATCCTTGTTTCTTCCCCAGTTCATCGGTTTGGTTTATGGTATCGTTCTGAGCGTGGCTGTCGAAATATAAACCGATAATACAAACTACAAGAATTAATAAACTTCGCATAAGCAATTTTTAATTATTAGAATGCTAAATGTAACGAATTTATTGTATGAGCTCAAGGAATAAAGATAAACACTTCATAAAAATCGAATTTCCTGAGTGTAACATATTAACCTGTAAAATCTCAGCTAAATTAATTAGGTATTCCTCTGAATAGGTTTCTTATATTTATCAAAATTTTTTAATGTAAAAATTAGTGACACATTAAAATGAAAATCGTAATCATTGTAATTGGCGCTTCCCTGTTGTTTGGTGTCATAATGGCCCTTATTGGAACTAAAGTGCAAAAAAAGAATTCCATAAAGGAACTGATCGATGTATTAAATCTCCTGAATAAAAATAAAGAAAGTAATAATATTTCATATACTTATGATAATGCTATATGGGAAGGAACAATAAATAACAATCCGGTTGGACTTGAGTATTTTTCATACTATAAAACTGATAATTCATTATCTATAAAAATTCATTATAAAACAAAGAAGATCTTTTTCATTAAGAACACATCAAGAAGCACACCATTCGGTAAGGAGTCTTTTTTAAAAGCAAACGAAATATGTCTCGGTTATATTAAAAATGAAGTACTTCATAATCAACTGATAACACTGCTAAATGATATCAGATTTGTTAGTTTATCTACCCGAATGAATTCGTATGCATCAAAGTTTGTTAATCTGCCTTCATATGATAAAAACAATAATATTATTAATGCTGAAAATGATTCGGAAACTGATGTTCTTACCATAACAATAGCAAGACCACAGATACCTGGCAACAGAAATGCTAACAATGATTTCAGTTCTGAATTCCTTTTGTCGATGATCCAGTTATTACAAAAGATTAAATTGGAGCTTGAAGATAATACTTTGTTATTCAGAAAATAACTATATCCTTTCTTCAATAGCTTTTAAATTAACTAGCAAAATTGTTTTATGGGAAAAATAACAAACCGAATAAAGACCAACAAAATTCTTTAGAAATGCAGCGTAATGAAAAACCTTTTTGCAAGAAAATGTCCTTGGTGTAATAACGAAATTAAAATACCAATTATACCGCCACCTAAATTATGGTGCAATAATTGTAAAAAGCCTTCATGGATCAGTAATATATTAATTGGGCCTATCTTGTTCTGGATTCTGTTAATTATTGTATATCAGATATTTCAGTTTAAAATAGACACTATTCTTGATTCTATCAGTATTATTATCAGAACAGATATATTAAGAACATTACTAATTATAGTAGGAGTTATATTAACCCTTGTTTTTCTGCGTTTTAAGATTAAAAAGAATTTTTAATTTTGTTTACACTTAAGAATTAATGAAAACTATAAAAAGATGAAAAAAACACATTTCCTTTTGACTATCTTTTTAATTTTATGTTGCACAATTTATTCTCAAAAAGGATTAAAGCAATATGGTATAAAATCCGGTATTGTGGAATATAAACTTGAAGGAACAACCACTGGTACTCAAAAAATTTATTTTGATGAATACGGTAATAAATCAGCAGCTTACTCAAACACAACAACTAATGGAATACAAAATAAAGGATGGGTTATCACTCATAATGATATGCAATACATGTATGATCGTGAAACATCAAACAAAGGAACAAAGATGAAAAATCCATTATTAAAATATTTTAGTGAATGCGAAGATATTGAATTGTGTGTCAAAAAACAGTTAAATGATATGGGATATCAGAAAGAAGGAGAAAAAACATTTTTAGGTAAAAATTGTCAAATATGGAAAAGCAAAATGGGTGAAATGCTGGTTTGGAAAGGAATAATGTTAAGAAATGAAATGGAAGTTTTGGGTAAAAAATCAATACATGAAGCCATTTCTATCAATGTAAATGTTAATATACCCGAATCAAAATTTGAAATTCCAAAAGATATTGAATTCGCAGAAATGCCTAGTTTTTTTTGACTATAATTTGATATATTTGATTATTTAATGAATAGGAGTGTATTTAAAGTATTTTACTTGCTGATTTTATTATTTTTTCAGCTATCCTAAATAATGATAAATAAGACTATCTGACAGTGATCCTTTTTGTTCGAGACGGGAAGATTAATACATTAGATTTTAGTATTTTTCTTTTTTAAAATTTATTACAATCTTTTATTTCATAGAAATTTATTTCCTGGATTTAAATAATAATATTCGCAGTCATAAAGTACTGAGTGTTTTCCGGAATTCTTATATATAAATAAGTGTTCTTACTTCCTTATCTAGCAAATTATAAATGATGTATTTAACATTAGAAGGATTGCTAACGCAGAATAACTGATCGTTGTATAATAATTAAAAGAATTAGGTAAATTTTAATTCAGGTTAAATTGTTAAAGTAAATAAGATTGATTATCATTTACTGATGTTCATTCTTCAAATATGATGCTATCCATAAGACTTGAGAATTTTTCATACCATAAAACTGATAATTCATTATCTATAAAAATTCCTTATAAAACAAAGGAGATCTTTTTCATTAAGAACACATCAAGAAGCACACCATTCGGTAAGGAGTCTTTTTTAAAAGCAAACGAAATATGTCTCGGTTATATTAAAAATGAAGTACTTCATAATCAACTGATAACACTGCTAAATGATATCAGATTTGTTAGTTTATCTACCCGAATGAATTCGTATGCATCAAAGTTTGTTAATCTGCCTTCATATGATAAAAACAATAATATTATTAATGCTGAAAATGATTCGGAAACTGATGTTCTTACCATAACAATAGCAAGACCACAGATACCTGGCAACAGAAATGCTAACAATGATTTCAGTTCTGAATTCCTTTTGTCGATGATCCAGTTATTACAAAAGATTAAATTGGAGCTTGAAGATAATACTTTGTTATTCAGAAAATAACTATATCCTTTCTTCAATAGCTTTTAAATTAACTAGCAAAATTGTTTTATGGGAAAAATAACAAACCGAATAAAGACCAACAAAATTCTTTAGAAATGCAGCGTAATGAAAAACCTTTTTGCAAGAAAATGTCCTTGGTGTAATAACGAAATTAAAATACCAATTATACCGCCACCTAAATTATGGTGCAATAATTGTAAAAAGCCTTCATGGATCAGTAATATATTAATTGGGCCTATCTTGTTCTGGATTCTGTTAATTATTGTATATCAGATATTTCAGTTTAAAATAGACACTATTCTTGATTCTATCAGTATTATTATCAGAACAGATATATTAAGAACATTACTAATTATAGTAGGAGTTATATTAACCCTTGTTTTTCTGCGTTTATTTGTACGATTAAAAAAAGTGAAGTAGGTTATTTAGTTTTAATGAAATAGAGATATAAAAAGAAACTTTCAGGTAATCAATCCTTCCTCCCATTTTTCCAAAACCGGCAGTACTTCACCTTTCAATAGAGCAACAAATGTGTTCAATGCTACTCGGGCATCGCCAAGAGGATAATTAAATGCCTCCCAGTTGTCGCTATCTTCACCGTCGTGATTAGGCAGAACGTATTGAAAAAAGTGAGCATATTGTAATTCCTGATAAGTACTTGATGCACGTCTTTCAATATTCTCTATATCCTCATGTGAAAGTTCGTTTTTCTGCTTTTGTGTACGTCGCAGCAATTTCCTCCGCATAATATCGGTAATAATATCGGGCAGAGATACAACGGGTTTTACGACCTTGAGATAGAGAATCTCATCGCGGGAAAGTGGCGACATAAATACACTAAGCCGGTTCACTCCCTTTAGAGCCGGATGTGTTTGTAAAATATGCCCGATAAAGGGATTGCCTTCAAAAAATACATTGCTTTCTGACAGCAGTTGTGATAATTCCTTAAGGTCTAAAGCTTGCAAATCGCCGCGCGCATCTATTACTACAAACTGATCTTTTTTTTTCAAATTTTCTATTTGTTCACTCGCACGAAAATAATAATCGAATCCTTCTACCTCTTCCGGCCTTGCCAAACGACTATTATAAAGTACAAGAGGTTTCATGGTTTTCCATAGCTCCGGATGAAAGCGGGCAAGTGCTCGGGCCAGAGGACTTTTTCCTACACATGAAGGACCGGCAAGAATGATAAGACGTCCATTTTTTTTGTTATTCATTCCGGATTTTTTAAAAGTACATACCGAAAATTTAAAAAGCCTGAAAAATAAGTTATCAGCAAATCAGTTCAGATAAAATTATTAAAATATTACTTGTTATATGACTAACTTCTTAAATCAACATGAAATCTTAAACCTGAGTTTATGAATTCCTTTAGGGATATACTGATATTCTGCTTTATCTCTCAGAAATTGAATATACACTATAATTCGAACAGAATAACATTCTTTAATAAAACATATAATTGCCTGCTAACCTGGCATGACCAATGCAATCAATGATAAGAAACGGAAATCAGCTTGCCCTAATTAATTTCTATTTCCTAAAATTCTTACATTTGGGTACCAGTAAGAAAAAAGGACATCAATTCATAATTGCCAGGTTTGTCGATTATAAATCAAAACAAAAACGATAATGCTCAATTTAAACAATAGAATAAAAAGTAGATGGGGAAAATTCATTCTATTTATAGTTTGTTCATTTATAATCGGATGTACCGCCATTAATAAAAATAAAATCAATGAAAAAGTTACGATTACCCCGACACTTGTAATTCACGGTGGAGCTGGTACTAGAAATAAGAATGATATTACACCTGAATCAGAAGCGAAGTACACTGCACCACTAAAAGAAGCTCTTGAAGAAGGATATACCGTTTTGGAAAATGGTGGCACAAGCATTAATGCCGTTATCAAAGCCATTCAAGTACTTGAAAATTCTCCTCTTTTCAATGCAGGAGTTGGCGCAGTATTCACATACAAAGGAACCATCGAACTGGATGCGTCTATTATGGATGGTTCAACGGGTATGGCCGGTGCAGTGGCCGGAGTATCACGAATAAAAAGCCCAATAGAAGCAGCATATTTAGTAATGATAAAGTCGCCACATGTTTTACTGACTGGAAAAGGAGCTGAAGAATTTGCCGAACAAAACGGTCTGGAAATAGTAAATCCTAATTACTTCCATACAGAGGAGCGGTATCAGCAACTACTAAAATTAAAAGAATTGGAAAAGGCAGAACCTGACAGTACAGGAAATACATCATCAATCCCGACACTTGGCACTAATATATATTTTGGAACTGTTGGTGCAGTGGCGCTGGATAAAGAAGGTAATTTGGCTGCAGGTACTTCCACCGGGGGAATGACCAATAAACGATACGGCAGAGTTGGCGACTCCCCGATTATCGGAGCAGGAACTTATGCCGATAGCAAAAC
This sequence comes from uncultured Bacteroidales bacterium, assembly GCA_964392505.1. Lineage (GTDB taxonomy): Bacteria > Bacteroidota > Bacteroidia > Bacteroidales > UBA10428 > UBA10428. The sequence goes on along the minus strand of CAYMQP010000036.1, from coordinate 11,867 downwards.
CTGTGCTGTATCGGCAACAGGGCATGGCGAATTTTTTATCCGAAATGTAGTTGCCTATGATATAGCTGCCCGTATGAAATATCAAAATAAAGATTTAGAAACAGCGGCAAATGAGGTTATTGAGGAATTGAAAGTGAAAGAAGGTTATGGAGGTGTTATTTGTTTGGATAAATACGGTAACATTGCGATGCCATTTAATACCACCGGCATGTACCGGGGTTTTATTACAGAAAAAGGGAAAGCTACCGTACAACTGTTTGAAATATCAGATACCATAAACTGAAAATAAAAACACTAAGTTAAATGACTTTGTTTTAGTAAATAATTAATAAAAGTACAGTGTATTATGAAATGGTTAACTAGTATTATTTGTGGTATTTTACTATTCTCTAATTGTATGCCTCAGGTTATCCCTGAAAAAGAAGAATATATTGAGGTTCAAGGAGGAAAAATATGGTGTAAGATTATTGGCGATGGGTCTGGTATACCGCTCATTGTTGTTCATGGTGGTCCCGGGGGTAGAAGCTGTGGCGAAATAGCTGCTTTTTCGCTTATGGCTGATGAACGTCCGGTGATTTTTTTCGATCAGCTTGAATCGGGATTTTCGGACAGACCAAACGATACCAGCCTATGGAAATTGCCCTATTTTGTCGACCAATTAGCAGCTGTTAAAGAAGCATTGGATCTTAAGAAATACCATTTATTGGGAAGTTCCTGGGGAGCAGCCGTGGTTATGGAATACATGCTTACTGAAGATACTGAAGGTGCCACTTCCGTAGTTTTCGCCGGGCCCTACCTCAGTACCCCTATATGGATGAAAGATGCAAAAGCTCTGCTTGCCGAGCTACCTGATGAGATTCAGGATACAATTGCTAAATACGAAGCACTTAAGCAATATGATGCACCTGCCTACCTGGCTGCAACCGATTCGTTTTATATCCGTTACCTGGTTAGAACAGGATGGCCCACGAAAGCATCAGAAGACTGTAATGGCGCTAAGCCTTTTAACAAAGCTATTTATAACTATATGTGGGGACCAACCGAATTTAATGCTATTGGCATACTAATGGACTTCGATAGAACCGACAGGTTGCATGAGTTAAATGTTCCTGTTTTATTTGTAGTCGGTGAATTCGACGAAGTGCGTATAGAAACAATGTACAGATTCCAGCAAAAGGTAAAAGGGGCAAAAAGTGCTATTATTCCAGGAGCAGGTCATGCAAAAGCAATCGATAACCCCGAAGAATATATTAAGGCATTGAGCAATTTTTTATCCTGGGTTGAAACGGACTCCTCTATGTAATAATGGTAAATAATAAATTGATTAATCAATTTAATTATACGCAACGAAAAGCAGCCTTATTTCATCCTAATAATAAGAATAAAGATAATATCAATTAACACCTAGATATTATGAAGAATATATTCTTATTATTACCCTTAGTTATCCTTATAACAATATCGTGCGAAAAGAATGATTTATCTGAAAATAATGATCAGAAAGAATATTTCCCGAATAAAGTAAATACAATATGGAAATATGAGAGATTTGACAGCCTTCAAAATATGATAGATACATTAATTGTTTCAATAGTTGATGATACATTACTCTCTTGGAATACTTATACGATTTGGAAGTATGACTATAAAACTTATACCGAAAAGTTTTATGTTTTAGAAAAAAAAGATTCTATTACAACGTACAAATTATCATTCGATCGGATTGACCAGTTGTACATTATTCCATTTGAACTGCATAACGGATGGATTAATCCAGACTACCATTTTGATACCAGCTTTGTTTCAGCGATTCAGGATATTACAATTGACAATAGAAATTATTCAAATGTGGTTTTAATTGAACGCACTGCTTTTTGTTGTAACGATTATTTAATTGAGAAACTTTGGTTTAAACCCTATCTTGGATTGCTAAAAATGGAGAGACTGCATTATATTCTGGGACCCTATAAAAATGAAACCTGGAAACTAATAGAAAATAACATTGAATGAAAGAAACCACATATTCTATTAAATTATCGAACCAGTCTTTCATATTTTTAAATCCCAAATATCACCTTCCTTTTGCAGCTAGGTATCGATTTCCGATCACTGATTACTGAATACTACTTACACAATAACTTCCCTTCTGATAACCATACTTCTGACTTCTTATATTTTATAATAGCATGCAAAACACGCTAATCTGATAAGAATATTTCAAAATCTGATGCCAATCATTTTTTAAGTCACAATAATGTTCTTTATTAAAAAGTTGGCATTCATAAATACAAAATACGTGGAAAAGAAATACAATACTAATTGCTTCCCGCCTCTAAAATATACTATTATGAAAAAGAAAATCGGATTTTTTAGTTGTCTGTATTTGCTGATTATTACGACATTTTTTTCAGCGTGTAAAAGTTCTGACACAAGTAATAAAGATGAATACGGAGAAAAAACCAAAGAGTTGATAGAGATTGTCGAAAATAATCCAAACATAAAATCTGCACTTATTGCTTCATTAAATAAAGCAAAAGAAATCAATCCCAATACGATCACAAATCCCGCACAAAGTCTGGAAGAGTATTATGAATTTATATCGTGGGGTGAAAAATCGATGCCATGGAGTTTGCTTAAAAAGAGGGAATATTCAATACTCACTGACGATATCCTTCAGAGTTTGTGTTACTTCTATTTTCTGAACGATCAGTCTTTACCTGAACTTGAAGGAAAAGGTTATTCCAATAATTCGCTTCAATATGTCGAACCGTATGCTTCCTGGGTAGTGAGTTTTTGTAAATCGTGGGGTAACTATTTAAGTACGGAGGATTCATGGAATGAGGATTACTATCAAATGGTCCTGAATGATGATGGATTCGGGTTAAAAAACGACTGGTATGAAGATCCTTCCAACTGGAAAACATTCAACCAGTTCTTTGCAAGATACCTTAAATCGCCCGATAAAAGACCTGTGACAGCTCCGGACGATAACTCAATAGTTGTTTCGCCCGCCGATGCAATTCCTCAGGGAGTATGGGAAATTGACAGTAATTCTAATATAACACAGGAACAAGGTGTAACAATCAAATCAGGGACATGGTATTCAATAGAAAAAATAATAGGAGAAGACAGTGAATATGAAAAACAATTTGCGAACGGTACTTTTACCCATTTGTTTCTTAATGTGAATGATTATCATCGCTATCATTTCCCGCTTGGCGGAATAGTTAAAGAAGTACGAATTATTCCGGGATATAATGGAATTGGAGCTATAGTTGCCTGGGATCCTATTAAGAACAAGTATGTTTTCGATCCTTCAAATATAGGTTGGCAATCAATTGAAACAAGAGGATGCGTTATATTAGATACTGAAGTATCGGGTTTAGTAGCTATACTTCCTATTGGTATGGGCCAGGTAGCATCGGTAAATTTTGAAGAAGACATCAAAGAAGGTGTTCAGGTAAAGAAAGGCGATATGCTGGGCTATTTTCTTTTTGGAGGCTCAGATTTTATATTGGTTTTTCAGGAAAAAGCCGGATTTTTTCTCGATGCTCCAAAAGAAGAGGGGAACGATCAATCGTACAAACATTTGTTAGTGGGTGAACAAATGGGTCATTTTGAGTAAAATATTTTAGAGGAAACGCTAGTAAATTATATAGTGCATTGCTATCCATTGGGTAGTAATATCACTATTCGTTTTTGGTTATCTTTACTTTTGGTAAAAATTTAAACGAAACTGGCTTCGAACCACCCACCAATAATCGACATATAAAAATAAAAAACTATGATTCCTGACCATTTAGATAAATTTGAATTTCTTTTCGGCGACTGGAATATGGAATCTAGAATTCCGAAAAGCTTTTTCAGCAATGCAGGAACAGATACAACAGTTGGATTGTTTATAAAAATTCTGAACGACAGCCATGTATTATTTGAATACGCTACAAAATCAGGAGGAGTTGCAAAGGTACACTCACCTGGGATAACAAATTAAAAATACACCAATTCTGATGGTTCGAAAATTCGGGTTGTTTTTCATTAGTCACTTGTAACTTTGTCAACAATATAATCCTAGCTATGAACTGGTACGATAGCCTGTTTAGTCAATAGATAGAAATGGACGCAGAAATGTTTAACTTGTGTTGCTAAATAACTTGTTCAGGTATGCTTGCACAAAGTCTGCTATATCTGACCGTGTTTAATTGTATTATTAATAAAGAAAACTGGCCATAAAATCGATAAATAAATGAAAGAGACAAAACCAATCGGCCTGGTTTATTCTCTACTATTATTTTTAATACCAGGCATTGTATTTTACTTAAATATAAATTTCCTTGTACCTTACATAACAAAGATTTCAGGCTGGACTCCCTATGTTGTATGGATAATGACCGGTACATTGTTCTTATTTCTTCCACTATTTATTTTGACTTTTATTTTACTTAAAATAGATGGTTTTGCATTGAACTGGTCAACAATTAAAGATCGGCTCATGCTGAGAAAAATTACAATTAAAGATATAGTGTGGATTATTTCGGGTATGGTAATCTGTATACTAATTTCAGCCATACTTATTGGACTCTGGAAATTATTCTCACCTTCATTTAATATTGAAGAACTTAAAGAAATGTCTCCAATTAAGGTAAATCCTCTGGTTGGTAAGGAACGTGTAGCATTACTATTTCTGCCTGTTTTTTATTTTTTCAATTATGTTGGAGAGGAGTTTATGTGGCGGGGATATATTTTACCTCGCCAAGTATTGGCATTTGGGAAATATTCCTGGCCATTAAACATGATTTTACATGTAGTATTTCATATGGCATTTAGCCTAAAAGCAATGCTGTTTTTCATTCCATTTATGCTTTTTCTGCCGTACATAGTTTACAAGCGTAAGAATACTTATCTCTCGATTATAATACACTTTCTCTTAGGGGCACCAACTCAATTATTTGTCGCTTTAGGTATATTTATATAATACAACAGCACCACTTTACAAGCACTCACCTATATGAACAGCATGTTTATTAGCGATACAGGTTCTTTAGTAATTTTTTCTGCATCATTTAGATCCAATTTAGCTATTAGAAAATAATTCAGGAGAAATCACTAAAGTCGGTATATAAAAATTTAAATAATTATTGGAATTTAATAATATTTTATAAATTTGTATATATAAGTTTAAAGTATATACCAATATGGAAATATCAATTGAATTATTAAAAGGATCGTTGAAATCCATTGTATTGAAGTTACTCTCGGAGCAAGACCGGATGTACGGTTATGAGATTACACAAATGGTCGAAAAACTTTCCGGAGGGAAGATAAAACTTACCTATGGTGCTTTGTATCCTATCCTGCACAAGCTGGAAAACGACGGGCAGGTACACACCGAAACGGAAATTGTTAACAACCGGACACGAGTTTATTACAAACTCACCAAAGCGGGATCTAGCACAGCAGAAGAAAAGATCATTGAACTACAGGAATTTATTAATACTATTAAAATTCTTCTTAATCCAAATCCGGCATTAGAATTATGCAGGAGTTAAGTGAACAACAGATTAAACTCATTTCCCGGACCATCGATCGTTCAGGGATAAGTTTTTCGCATCTGCGGGAAGACCTGATTGATCACGTATGTTGCGAAATGGAAACTAAACTGGCCGAAGGAATAGATTTTAATCAGGCATTTGAAAGTATTAAGCACAATCTCGGTATAAAGAGTCTGCAGCAAGTTCAGGAAAAGACACTTTTATTAATCGACAAAAACTATTGTGTTATGAAAACAACAATGAAGTTCTCAGGTATTATTTCAATCATCCTGTTGATTGTCGGAATACTTTTTAAGATCAATCACTGGCCGTGGGCAGGTATCCTGCTTACATTCGGCTTTTTTATTCTCTGTTTTTTCTTCCTGCCTTCTGCCTATTACATAATGCACAGAGAAAACAAAGAGCGGAGCCTTATTTTCCTTTATGTTTCAGCCTTCCTTGGCAGCGTTGGTTTTTTCTTGGGTATTTTGTTCAGGGTCCAGCATTGGCCGGGAGGTGCTCCTTTATTAACTTTGGGTACAATATTCCTGTGTTTTCTGTTTTCTCCGGCTTTACTGTGGTATCTTTTCAAGCAGGCTGAATCCGGGAAAGAAAAAGTCGCTTATACATTTGCTATTGTAGCTGGTATAATCTTTTTCCTGGGTTTCCTTTTTAAGATCAATCACTGGCCGGGAGGAAGCAGGCTCTTGGCAGCTGCCGTCCTTTTCCTAGTAGTGTTATTCATTCCCTATTACACCTTTGTCAGGTATTTAAAATCGAAACATATTGAAGCGAGTTTCATATATATAATCGCGGCCGTGTCATGGATATGTATGTTTGGAATGCTTGTTTCACTATCGCGTTCAAGAAACATTATGCCAGGTTTGCGGAGTAACCAACAGATGCTTGAGCAACAAAAGCACGACTTTGAAGAACGCAACGAATCTCTGTATTCCCTTGCCACTACTTTTGAACCATCAGATAGTCTCTTGAAGGCCAAACAGATAACCGATGATCTCGATTCTTATATTCGAAACTTAAAAATGGAAATTATCCGTAACCTGGATGAGGAAAATCCTCAGGCCATAAATGAGGATGGAAGTATAGATCTAGCCCAGCTAACTGATAATACGAACACGGGAGTTCCATACAGGGTACTCATTGGTAATAAGCGGTCAGGTAAAGTCTGGGAATTAAAGAGTAAAATAAATGCCACCCGTAATGAACTGCTCAACCTGATTAACCACGACGAATCGACTACCCGCATTATCATTACTTGCCTCAGTACTGATCTTCCGAAGGATGCTCCGAAATGGTCCGATTCGTGGGAGACGCTCTATTTCAGTCATACATCTGTAACAGGATGCCTAGAAGTACTAACTGCTATCCAGCGTAATCTTCGTATTGCAGAAAACGGAGTGATAAGCTATTTACTAAACTCTTAAAGGCAGAAATAATGAAAAACAAGATATATTTTTTAGGCATCATAACATCTTCCATGTTAATTATTGGAAGTTTGTTTAAGATTATGCACTGGCCGGGAGCAAACATTATACTTGCCATAAGTATTGCTTTACTCATTTTTGTGTTTTTCCCTGCAGCATTTATAAGTTGTTATCGAGGAAATGGTAAAAAGCAAACTGCCCTTTACGTCACCGCTTTTTTTACCCTGTTTTTTCTTTTCTTGTCGGCAGCGTTTAAGATAATGCACTGGGAGGGAGCCTCCATATTACTCCTCATTGGCATCCTGTTCCCTATCGTTGTATTCCTGCCCGTTTACCTGTACTTTCATTTTAAAGAAAAAGAGGAATCACTTGTTAATTTCCTGTACATCATTTTTTTCCTGGTCGGTTTATCCGCTATGAGTGGATTTCTGGCCATAGATATATCCAAAGAAATGCTGACCGACATGACCCGGATTACTGATATTTCAGATCTATCGGCATATTATAAACTAAAAAATGAGCTAAGTAAAAACGATACTAATGTTGAAGAAATAGTTAACCAGGCGAAACTGCTACTGGATAAAATCAATAAAATAAAGATAGATCTCGTTCTGACTACAGAAGATGTAAATAAAAGGGCGCTTACAAAATACAACACGATTCAGGTTTGGGAAATACCCAATACATATGGAAAAGATGCAGGCATGGAAATCCTGGAAGCTCAGGGCAAAGGTTATTACCTCTATGAGGGAGTAAACCGCTTTTATTCATTTTTAATTTCGATCCCTGAAATAAGCACATGTAAATCCCTTGTCCATATCAACGATTTGCCGGATTTAATATCGGTTAAACATAACGAGGAGAAAAAGGATACCTGGTATATACTGGATGCCAACATACCCCTGATACTTCTTTTGTTGAGACTTACCGAGGTTGAAAACATTATCAGGCTTGCAGAGTTGGAGGCAATAAACCTTGTGAGTAATAAATCTCTTATTAGCAGTATTAAAGAAATATAACTGATTTCTTAAGTAGAAATTTAATCGTTTGATTTAAAAAAACATGTTTTATACAAAATTTATTTAAACTTAAAATCCTTGCTTGCTGCATGGTTAAGCCATTGCAATCCTCCACCCGGCGGATTGCACTGGCATTATTACTTTAAAATAAAAAGTCAGCAGCTGAGTTCTTCTTAATAATAATTGAAAAGAAATATTGTATACATGTTTGGATTATGAGCATTGCATGCTTAAAAAGAGTATGGTTAGAACTTTTAAAAAAATTATATTTAATAAAAACTCCGTCATTTAATAAGAACTATTTACTACCTAACCTTTCCTCTAAAAAATCTTGCATTTCTTGTCCATAAATTATATATTCGGAGCGTTACTAAAAGCTACTGTAATCGCGCAGAAGTGTTAGCAGTAAGAATGTAGCTTTGGGTTTGTTCGACTTTAATAATAAAATGAAATTTCTGAACGCCGTAGAGCTCAACGAAATCATTTAAACCATATAAATTCTAACCACCATGATCTACAATTGTCACATACACACATTCAAAGCACCCGACATACCGAGGAGATACCTTCCGTTGGGTCTGGTACGTATTCTAGCAACAAGAACCGGATTCCGGTTAATAGCCCGAGTCCTTAATAACATCAATCCTTTTTCTAGCAAGGATTTTTTCGACAAATATGTACGATTTGTAAAAATTTCAAAGAAAAGTACACAAAAAGAAATTTTCGAGGAATGTATGCGATATTATCCTGCCAATAGCCGCTTTATTATATTGGCTATGGATATGGCAAAAATGAACGCCGGTAAAGTACCCAGAGCCTATAATGAACAACTCGATGAACTAGCAGCTCTCAGAGAAGATTATCCCGACCAGGTGCTGCCGTTCATTCATGTCGATACCAGGCGAGAAGGCATTATGGATATGCTGAAACATTATATTGAACAGAAAGGATTTAAAGGAGTAAAATTATACCCTCCAATTGGTTATTATCCGTACGATCCTTTATTAATGAATGAAGTTTTTCCGTACTGCGAAGAAAAAAATTTGCCCGTGCTTGCTCACGGAAGTCCTTTTAATGCAACCCGAAACAGAGGGAGTAAAAAAGAAATATGCAAATTGTTGGGCCGGTCGGTCAAAGATCCTGAATTAAAAGGTAAAAAGAAGAAGGAGCTTACTGCTTTATTCACCCATCCTAATAACTACCGTAAGGTATTTGATAAATTTAAAAAACTTAGATTATGCATTGCCCATTTCGGATCGGAACATTATTGGAAAAAATTTATTGAAAATCCCGGTAATCCCGATAATTGGTTTGTTATCATAAAGCAAATGCTTGCCGAGTATGAAAATTTCTATACCGATATTTCCTTTACACTTAATAATAAAGAGTATTTCCCATTGCTTAAGGTATTGATGGCGGATAAAAGTATAAGGAACAAGATTTTATTTGGGTCGGATTACTATATGGTAGAAACTAAAGCCGATGAGCGCCGGTTCGGACTCGACCTTAGGGCATATCTGGGAGAAGATGATTTCCATACTATTGCTGTAACAAATCCCAAGAGGTATTTAGGATAATTATATATAACGATTACATAAAGTCGTAATAATATAAATACCAAACACTGCAAGATGAAAAAAACCTTATTCCCTCTCTTTTGGCTACTTCTCGCGAGTGTAATGAATTGCTGTGTTTCGTTAAAGCATGTAAATGAATACTCGGTCAACGCCTTAACAGGACTTACCAAATATGAAAAACTAAGCCTGGATTTCGAGAAAGCATGTAAAATGCATTGCTTCCTCGATAAACTGGACAGTTTACAAACCGATATCGATCAATGCTATTGTGCAGCCGACCGGAAAGCCGATAGTGTAACCCTCCTAATCTACAATGCCATTAAAGGCTATTTCGACGGACTTGCCAGCTTGTCGGATAACGAACTTACCTCCTATAAAATGGACGAGCTGTCGGCAGCACTAGCATCAGATGAATTGGGGAAAGTTAAGCTAAGCGAAGAACAGGCCAACGCTTATACTGCTATATCGGGGATATTGCTAAGAGCCTTTACCGACGGATACCGGAAAAAACGAATCGGCATATATATAAAGGAAGCCAACGAACCGGTAAACCTGTTGCTTAACTACCTCGATTTCAATATTGCGAAGAATCTACAGGGAAAAATAAACGTACTGAAAGAAAGGTATATATTATTAACTGATGAGTTCATAGACGATGAATCCCTTTCGCTTTTTGATAAAAAGACAGTACTATTGTTATTCTATGAAAAAATGGATGAAGCCACCAGGTGGGAACAGGAGATTGTTGTCTGGTCCAAAGCCCTGCAAAAAATAAAAGAAGGGCATCGCAAACTGGCTGAAAATGCCGCCAACCTGAAGGCCATCGAAGTAAAAAGAGCTTTGCTCCAATATGCTAGTGATATCGAAGATATTATTAGTGAAATCAATAAGCTTAAAACTAACTGATTATGGCTAACCTTTCCCCTGAACAGGCAAACATACTTGCCAACGATTTTCTGTCACTGGCAAAAGCCATTGGTAAATACAGGAAGACCCACTCCGATACCCTATCGTCTGAAGAGAAAGAAAGTCTGAACGAGCTGTACCGCATAGCGCTCGATCATTCCAACAAACTTTATACCCTCTCGGCCACGCTGGTAATGAACGAGGTAGAAAGCACACTTTCTACCATTGGTACAATAACATCGAAAATAAAAACCGACTATCAGCAAGTGCAAAAAGTACAGAAGGCTGTGAATATTGCAGCGGCAATCGTTAATCTAGGAGCTTCTATTGTCGATAAAAATCCCCAGTCTATTGCTTCTTCGGTTGCCGAACTCAGAAAAACATGGAAGGAATAATTGGTAAAAAACGAGTATGAATTATACATAAAAGTTACTATTGACTGTGTACAGAAGAGTCAATGCTATTTATTCTAAATAATAAAAGCCAGTAAAGAAATCAGGGAGATTTACAATTAATTAAGAATTACCCAGTTTTCGAGGTTACCAATATTCGTAAATTCTTCCCCATCACAAGTAAGCGGATCGTTATCACGTGTTTCGCGGGTTATAATAACATCATTTCGTGAATCTAAACCACGGGCCTGATAATCTTGGAATAAAGAATCGGTAATGACATCAAAGTACGATACCAGTTTCCAGCCATTCCTTATGCTTATGCCTACTGCAATGTCCGACATAGTTTGAGCTCCAATGTGGTTTCCAAGCTGTTGACCCGGAAAAATCTGATCGCCAGTATTTAAAGGATTAATTAAATTAACATGGAACAGTATAAATATAATAGAGGGATAATCGATAGATTTAATTCGTATCTGCGTTCCTGCCCATTCTTCATCGACTTGTGAAACCATACCATTGACCGGAGAAAATATTAGCACCGATGACCAGTCTACATCATCACCAGGCTGAAAATAGTGTTTCATACTCCTGCAAGTCTCAAAATCGTCAGAGTAGTTGTGTCCAACAGCGGAACGAAATTTTGAAATCCGACTGATTTTCTCGAGTTCAATGTAATTTACTTCAACAAATTTTGGAATTTCATTTATATCAATATTCGATGTATCAGTGTCTCCTCCATTTAAATCTCTAATGCCATTATCACATGTACTTAAAAAAATCGCTAGTAAAAAAGTTACTACTATTATGGAAATGCTTTTCATTTTTTAATATGCCCTGTTATTTTACATACCAAATTGTAAAATGTATTAATTAAATAAAAATAATAAAGAAATAATCTGTAAAATAATTGGCCAAAATAATAGATAAATTAAATATCACAACATACCTCGAAAAATTTAGGAATAATAAGTACATATAATGATGCGTATATACC
>CAYMQP010000035.1:0-18952 GCA_964392505.1 uncultured Bacteroidales bacterium | reverse complement strand
GTATATTGCATAACGATATGGTAGTTCTTCTCAGGCATAGGCAGATTGAACTTTCCTTCGCCGTGAGCTACCCATATGCCTAACCTCGATCCGGCCAGGGTATTTAACATTACGGATTGATTATGCGGAATATCGATACTCAGGAAGGCGGATTCAAATTTATGCGAATCGTTAAAACTCATAAAAGGTTTTTTCTTTGGATCTTTAACAATTAATTCAAGTTCCATCATTAACTGACATCCGTTACAAACTCCCAGGCTCAGTGTATCGGACCGGGCATAATAATTATCCAGTGTTTGTTTGGCTTTAACGTTATATAAAAAAGCACCTGCCCATCCTTTGGCACTTCCCAGTACATCGCTGTTTGAAAAACCACCTACAAAAACTATTAAGTTAATGTCGGATAATGTCTCCCTGCCGGATATAAGATCAGTCATATGCACATCTTTCACATCGAATCCGGCTTGGTAAAGACTGTAAGCCATTTCACGATCGCCATTAACACCTTTCTCACGAATAATTGCTGATTTAATTCCAGAATATTCTCTTCGCCCTTGTGAAATTTGAAAAATATCCATAGTGCCTGTAAAATGACAGGGAAAGAAAAATTTCAATTCCTGTACTTTATAATTTTTATAACGAATGGAAGCTAAATTGTTATGAGTCTGTTTGTTATCTAACAAATAAGATGTACGGTACCAAATATCACGTAGCGAATTAATATCAAATCTGTGTATAAAATTATCATTCGTAATTTGAAATATTCTTTCCAAATTGACATTTCCTAGCTGATAAGCTTGCAAATCGGAGTTTCTGAATCGTTCTACTACCAGCTCGGCCATGGAACTTTCAACCTGAATAACCACTGCAGGTTTTTCACTGAACAGTTTTCGAATAATATCCTCATGCGAAAGGGGGGTGATATCAATTTCAATACCGGTATCATTTCTAGCAAAGCACATTTCAAGCACTGTGGTTATAAACCCACCAGCCGAAATATCGTGACCTGAAAGAATTATTCCTTCCCAAATGAGTTCCTGTAACAAATCAAATATCTGAATAAAGGATTTTGAATTAGTAATAGTAGGTACCTGATCTCCCAAACGGTTTTGGATTTGCGCAAAACTACTTCCACCCAATTCAAAAGCCGATTCGGTAAAAGGAATGTATAATAACCGACTATCAGGTATAGGTTGCAGAACGGGTTCGACAACCTTTCTGAAATCGATAACCTCGGCAGCTGCTGAAATAATTACGGTTCCGGGAGCCAATACAGAAGTACCGTCAGGATATTTTTGTGTCATGGAGAGAGAATCTTTGCCTGTTGGTATATTTATACCGAGGGATATCGCGAAATCACTGATGGCTTTTACAGCATTATATAACCTGGCATCTTCACCCGGATTTCTGCAGGGCCACATCCAGTTGGCACTTAGCGATATTGATTTAATTCCATCTTTAAGCAGCGCCCAAACAATATTGGTTAAAGCTTCGGAAACCGAAAGTATCGATCCGGCCTTAGCATCAATTAGCCCGGCTGCAGGAGCATGACCAATTGCGGTTGCCACACCCTTATAGCTGGTATAATCCAATGCAGCTACAGCAACATTGTTAAGCGGGAGCTGTATAGTACCAGCTGTTTGCTGCTTGGCCACTCTTCCTGTAACCGATCTGTCGACCTTATTAGTCAACCAATCCTTACAGGCTACCGATTCAAGCTGCAACACCTGCTGCAAATATTTCTCGAGGTTTTCCGTATTATGTTCAACCGGTCTGAATTTTTCGGCGATATTTCGGTCCTCCATAATGGTTTTTGGGGGATTTCCAAACATGTCTTCCAGCTGCAAATCAATAGGTTTATTTCCGTCTTTATCTTCGAAAATAAATTGATGATCTCCCGTGGTTTTACCGATAACATACATAGGAGCTCTTTCCCTGTCGGCTATTTGCGTAAGTTTATTTATATCTTTTTCTTTCAAAATAAGACCCATTCGCTCCTGTGACTCGTTACCCACAATTTCCTTTGCTGAAAGAGTTGGATCGCCTATAGGTAATTCCGACATATCTATTTTTCCTCCGGTCTTTTCAACCAGTTCGGAGAGACAATTAAGATGACCACCGGCACCATGATCGTGAATAGAGATAATCGGATTATTATCCGATTCGGCCAAAGCGCGTATGGCATTACAGATACGTTTCTGCATTTCGGGATTTGAACGCTGTACAGCATTCAGTTCTATGACATTGGCATATTCGCCTGTTGCCACCGAAGATACTGCACCTCCGCCCATACCTATACGGTAGTTATCGCCTCCTAATAGTATCAGTCTATCACCTTTCGATGGAATACCTTTTTCGCTGTCTTTTTTTTTACCGAAACCAATACCTCCGGCCAGCATTATAACTTTATCGCATCCCCATTTTTTATCGTTTTCGGTATGTTCAAAAGTGAGCACACTTCCACAAATAAGCGGCTGTCCGAATTTATTACCAAAATCGCTGGCTCCGTTAGAAGCCTTAATCAAAATCTGTGATGGGGTCTGATAAAGCCATTTTCTTTCAGGCAATTTTTCTTCCCATTTTCGTCCGTTTTCCAACCGTGAGTAAGAAGTAATATATACAGCAGTACCTGCCAATGGTAGTGCTGCTTTTCCTCCACCCACACGATCACGAATTTCTCCACCGGTACCGGTTGCCGCTCCATTAAAAGGTTCTACGGTGGTCGGGAAGTTATGCGTTTCGGCTTTTAATGATAATACCGATTCAATTTCTTTTATCTCAAAATAATCGGGAATATCTTGCTTTGTAGGTGCAAACTGCTCTATAACAGGTCCTTTCAGAAAGGCACAATTGTCTTTGTAAGCCGATATAACAGCATTTGGATGGGTTATAGTGGTAAGTTTTATCAGATCGAAAAGTGATAATTCCTGTTCTTTGCCATCGATAATAAACGTACCATTAAAAATTTTATGTCGGCAATGCTCTGAATTCACTTGCGAAAAACCGAATATCTCGCTATCGGTGAGCTTTCGTCCAATCTTTTTAGCCAGGCCTTCAAGATATTTGATTTCATCAGTACTCAGAGCCAGTCCTTCCTTTTCGTTATATGCCTGAATATTATCGATATAAAGTATCGGATCGGGTTTGATATTAACTGTGAATATTTCCTGGTTAAGATCATGGTATACCCTGCTCAGCATGGGATCAAATTCGGGATTTTCGTTCTCCGATTCTATAAACTCTTCAATACGATGGATACCACTAATTGCCATGTTTTGCGTTATTTCAACGGCATTCGTACTCCAGGGTGTGATCATTTCTTTGCGGGGACCTGTGAAGGTACCTTTCACATGTTTGGTATTCAGAAATTCAGCTTTCGAAAAAAGCCACTTAAGTTTATTGATATCAACCGATTTGAGTTTTTGATCGGTTTGAACAGCAATGATATTATTACTACGGCCCCTGAAAAAAGAGATCATGTTTTGTAAATTGATAGGTTTTCAATCTTGCAGCAAAATTAAACATGAAATAATGATTAGCCAGTATTTTCATTTCGAATTATAAACCGGGCTATGTGAATAACTCAAGGTTCAGTAAGCATTATTGTATGGTATCGTTTTTATTCCTTGGCCGGAGAGCATGTAATTGTGTATTATTTGCTGAACATCGCGGTTATCATCGAAAGGCTGAATGCAATCTGCAAGTAATTCTGGATTTCCGTTTATAAAGGAAATATCGATATAGCCATAACCTATATATTTACCACATCGGACCTGGACTACTGCATATTCTTCAGTTGTTCTGCCAGGCTCAAGAATAAAAAAATCATCCTGTTCGTACCTGTTTTCTTCAATAATTAACGATGCACGTTCATTATAGGTGTTGGGCTTTTCCTTTCCTATACAAGCTCCGTTGCATTGAGCAATTTCATAGTTAAAACATGCTCCCGAAGTAGGATAGAGGCCGCAGAGTTTCTGACATAGTGCGAGTTCATCGACCTTATGGTTAAGATAACTTTTACCGGTGCGAAGAGTAGAGAAAGAACGTAAGGGTAATTCTGTATGCTTATCATTTTTGTCAATAATAAATCTCAGATAATCATTATTATCATAATATGAATATAGTCCATAAATTGAAATGTTACGTCGTTGTGCCCGGTTATAACGAGGTTTATTCAGCTTGATTTCTTGCGATTCTTTCAGGAGAGCAATTAATTCACTTCCCGTTAGCTCATAGTCAATATCTGCAATTGAATTCATTAATTCAATAGCTTTTTTCGATCTGTAGTTTCTGAAATGACTTAATATGCGGGTACGAATATTTTTACTTTTTCCGATGTAGATGAGCTCATGCTTATCATTGAAAAAATAGTATGTTCCGGTTTCTTCTGGCAAATTACTCAGAGTTTCGGGTTTCAGGTTCGGATGCAAATCTTTTTTATTTATGCCTGGCAGACTACTTATATTCTGATTTTTACTTGCCTGAAGCAAGTATTCAAAAAGCTTAACGGTAGCATACGCATCACCACTTGCCCGATGACGATTGTGGATTTTTATATCAAGGTGTCGACAAATATTACCCAGACTGTAAGAAGCTAAACCATGAATGAGTCTCCGGCTCAACTGCACCGTACACATTTTGTCGCGCATAAAATCATAACCTAGTCTTTTAAACTCATGGCGAATAAACTGATAATCGAAAGATGCATTATGAGCAACAAAAATTGCATCTGTGGTAAGCTCGACAATTTGCTTTGCTACTTCATAAAACTTTGGAGCATTGACCACCATTGCATTTGAGATACCGGTAAGAGCCGTTATGTAATAGGGTATCTTCCTTTCCGGATTTATTAGAGTACAAAATTCATCAACTACTTTTTCGCCATTATGAAGATAAATCGCAATTTCTGTAATCTTTTCCGAAACCGGACTTCCACCTGTAGTTTCAATATCGATAATAGCATATATCATAGTGCGAAATTATCTATGTTCATCCAATGATTCGTGATTTCATATAAAATAAAGTAAACAGCAAAAAAAAG
Source organism: uncultured Bacteroidales bacterium (assembly GCA_964392505.1). Classification (GTDB taxonomy): domain Bacteria; phylum Bacteroidota; class Bacteroidia; order Bacteroidales; family UBA10428; genus UBA10428. Next base: position 13,911 of record CAYMQP010000035.1, on the reverse strand, counting down.
CTCTGCATGTGAATGCAGAGCCAGAGACCGTTAGCGCGTGTGACTGATATAAGGTAGGAACTGTAAATGTAAATATTATTCTTTAAAATCCAAACAGTTTAATAATTTATTCGTTTATATTATTAGATCAGAATGTGTAGTTTTATTGCGAATTTGTGTAATTTAAGATAGTAAAACTGATTTGGTGAGAATAAAATCTAATTTGTGAAATATCGTTAGATAAAGATTCAAAAATACATTTAGGCTATGTAATATTTTTATTTATATTTGTCCTTAATGCTATCTGTTCAACATTCTAAATCATATAATTAGTAATTTTGTAATATTTATCGATTGAGTGAAATGATGAGAAAAAATGAGAGTCTGGAGGAGATGGTTGCCAGACGTAATAAGCGTTTGAAAAGCCTCTTCTCACGGAACGGAGTTAATGTCCGGTTAGTTGGTGACGATCAGAAACCAGCGGTTATTATGGATGAGTCGGTTGTGTTGTCGTGTTATGTAAAGAATTTCGACTTACATTTCACGAAAGAACCTTTCAGTGATGATATTGTAAAAACTGTCAAACTGAAACATGAGCCAGACATCACACGATTTGAACTTCAGGAAGTAATCGAGCTTTGTAAGCATCGTCCGGTTTTCAGAATTCTTCTGAAAAGTACGGAACTTTATTTGGTTGGCTATAACTATCTTAATTCGGAGGATTCAGTTGGCCGATACCCGGTATTTGCCAAGCATAAGCCCAAAGTATATTTTGATAAAAGTTATGCAGAAAAAGTGGCTGAGAATCTTGCTGAGGATGGCTATGAAATTGAAATTGTGTAAGATCAACTTATAATCTTTCACGATCAATTAATGGTGTTTTAAGTAATCGCGATATTCGAGGAAAAAATCCTCGAAGTAGGACATTGTTTTATAAAAGAAACTATTTACCTTTTTCCAATCGCTCGTGTTGTAAATATTTACATTATCGAGTTGTGTGAAGATTCTTGATACGGTTTTATTTGTATCGAGCGAATATTCCTTGTCCCACAATATCTTAAAATCAGCATTTTCATCGAGATTTTTTTTAAGGCTCACAAATTTTTCCCATATATACAGTTTTTTTTCACGATTACGTGTATCGATTTCAATCCCAGTAAGCGCAAGGCATTCATCAAAATGAAATTTTAGCTTAACTTGCTTGATACCAGTTGTTTTCATAAGCCATCGGCCTTTTTTACCTTTCCTCGACCGTAACTAACCCGACCAGGTTTTGAATTGATTCCAGAACCTGATACGTATTTCCTTTGCTTCTTTTTTGCTATACACACCAATTTTAAATTAAAAGCTCAAACACAGGTGAGTGATCGTTTTTTATATTAAATGACCGACATACCCCAATTTTTTTCAAATATCACAATTTCACACCTGTTTTTTTGTGAAAATATTAGGATAAAACTAATAAAACCAGTTGAGTTTTCTTATTTTTGATATACCAACTTGGATTGATGGAAATAAGAGATCGTATTATTGCGTGTTCGATAGAACTATTCACTAAATCGGGAATTCGTTTCGTAACAATGGATCAGATTGCTGCTGAATTGGGAATCTCAAAGCGCACATTATATGAGATATTCCATGATAAAGATAATTTGCTGAAGCAGTGTTTAGAGGTGATGGTCGAACAGGGTAATACGGAAATGCAAGAAGTATTAAATAATTCGAAAAACACGATAGAAGCACTATACCTTATCGGGCAGCACGGCGAAAAGAAAAGGGCAACTATTAACCATTTATTTTTTGATGATATTGAAAAACTTTATCCTGATTTTAGGAAAATATTCACCCGAAGAAAAACGGTCGCCAACGATTCCATTTCATATAAGATTATAAAAAAAGGTATTGTTGAAGGTATTTTTCGTAAGGAGATTAATCTTGAAATTGTGGACACATTTCTTCACGAAATGATGAGAATATGCCACAATAAGGAATTATTTCCCGAATATACCGGTACAAAGGAAATTGTTAAGAATATCGTAATTCCCTATTTCAGAGGTATTTCCACTGAAAAAGGACAAGTACTTATCGACCGGCACTTTCCTTTAAATGAGGGTTAAATTATTATTATGAAAAACAAGCATAATATGTATAGAATAAAGAAATTATTAATCGGACTAAGTTGTTTTATTAGTATAAACATCTTTGGTCAGGAAAAGCTGATATTTAGTCTCCAAGAAGCCATAAATTATGCTCTTGAGTATAATAAAACACTCAGAAATGCCGATATGGCTGTACTTGAAGCGAAGAAGAAAATAAATGAAACTATTTTTGCCGGATTGCCACAAGTCGATGCAACAGTTGATTACTCTAACTTTCTTGGAGCTAAATCGGAACTGAGTTTTGGCGAAGGTGCACCTACAACAACTATTCGTTTTAATCCGACAAGTAATCTTAATTTAACCGTAGGTCAGCTAATATTTAACGGAAGTTATATTGTCGGTATCCAGTCAGCAAAAATTTATAAAGAAATAAGTTTGACAAATCTCCGTAAAACCGAACAGGATGTGAAAGAGCAGGTTACAAAATCATACCTTCTTGCACTTGTATCGGAGCAAACCATTCAAATAATTGAACAAAATTTGGAAAATACCCAGGATATTTTTTCCAAGACAGAAGTGATGGTTTCAGTAGGAATAGCTGAGAAACTTGATCTCGATCAATTTGCAGTACAATTGAGCTCGCTGGAAAATGCCAAAAAATCAGCCGAACGACAAAGTGAAGTAGCTTTTAATCTCTTAAGGCTTCAGTTAGGTTTAGAGGTAAACACTCCGATAGAACTTACCGATTCTCTTTCTGCGCTGATTAATTTAGTAAATAATAATATACTTAGTTCAAGTTCATTCCTGCTCGATAATAATTTAGATTACCAGCTTATAAATACTCAGGAGCAACTTGCTCAGAAACAGATAACATTAAGAAAAATGAATTATTTACCTACCATATCGGGGTATTACCGGTATACCGAAAAAATACTGAAACCCGAATTTGATATTTCACCTAATAATGTTGTCGGTTTGAATGTGAATATTCCCATATTTTCAAGCGGAATGCGTAATGCTCAGCTAAGTCAGGCCAGAATTCAGTATGAGACAAGCCAAAATACGAAATCCCTAGTATCTGATCAGTTATTGTTACAGGAACGGCAATATCGATATAACGTCAGGAATGCTATGGAACAATATGAAAATCGCATTGAAAATGTTGATGTGGCTTACAGGATTTATCAGAATTATCAGCTGAAGTATGAACAAGGAGTTGCTTCAAGCCTCGATGTAGCCACATCGAATAGTAATTATCTTCAGGCGGAAACGGAGTATATAAACGCTATTATAAACCTTTACGATTCGCATCTGGCTTTACAGAAACTTATGAATTTACTCTAGAAAATAACAAAAATTCAAAATATGAAACAAAATGCAATTTCATCGATACTGGTTTTAACACCGGTATTGTTTTTTCTGAAGTGTTCGCCACCAGTGAACAAACAGCAAACATCTGAAAATGATTCAACCGTAGCACAGGCTGAAAAAGTAAAAATAATAATGCTTGAACAAAAGGTTATTGGAAAAACCATTGAATATTCATCAACTTTAGAAGCCTTTGAAGAGGTACATTTAGTTCCAGCATCGCCGGGAAAAATTGAAAAAATACTTGTTGAAGTCGGAAGTCAGGTATCGAAAGGTGATCTGGTTATTAAAATGGATCCTACTCAATTATTGACGAGTACATTACAGCTTAAGAACCTCGAAACTGATTTTCAACGGCTCGATACCTTACAAAAAGTCGGGGGAGTTACCGAGCAACAATTCGATCAGGTAAAAACTCAATACGAGGTTACCAAAACTTCGGTTGAGTTTTTGAGGGCGAATACAGAATTAAAAGCCCCTTTCAATGGAGTTATAACAGGGAAGTACTATGAAGATGGCGAAATGTACTCGGGTGCACCCAATACCATAGCCGGAAAGGCAGCCATTGTATCCATAGCGCAAATTCATCCACTGAAAGCTATAGTTAGTATTCCGGAGACCTACTTCCCTCAGATTAATTCAGGTATGGTTGCCGATATTACTTGTGATATTTACCCGGGTGAGAAATATACAGGTCGTATTTATCTGAAATATCCTACTATCGATCCGGCGTCACATTCATTTCAGGTTGATATCAAAGTCAGTAATCCGGGAGAAAAATTACGTCCCGGTATGTTTTGCAGAGTAATACTGGACATTGGTGAAGTCAAAGCACTTGTAGTACCATCATTAGCGGTACTGAAAATGCAGGGTTCAAACGAACGATATCTTTTCATTGAAAAGGATGGAATAGCTAAACGAATTACGGTAAAACTAGTTAAACGGTTCGACGATCTTGTTGAAGTGGAATCAACAGAATTACATGAGGGCGATCATCTTATAATTTTCGGACAATCGCGCCTGCTCAATGGAATACCTGTTGAAGTAGTATCGGAGTAGGAAAACTTGTGAATATTGATATGAAAAACTAAAAGTAATGAGTATATATAAAAGTGCTGTAAATAATCCCATCACAACCCTGATGATCTTTATCGGAATAATTGTGCTGGGTATTTATTCATTTGTCCAGATACCAGTCGATTTATATCCCGAGATAAATCCACCTTACATATCAGTCATGACTACCTATGCAGGGGCTAATGCTGCCGATATAGAAACTAATATTACAAAACCTATCGAGGATGCATTAAACTCGGTTGACAAGCTAAAAGAGGTTACATCAGTGTCGTATGATAATCTTTCGATAGTAGGTCTTGAATTTGAGTGGGAAGCTAATCTCGATGAGGCCATGAACGATATTCGAGATGTTATCGACAGAATATTTAATTATTTACCTGAAGATTGTGATAGGCCAGCGATTTTTAAATTCAGTACCAGCATGATGCCTATCATGTTTTTCGCCATTACAGCCAATGAAAGTTATCCGGGTCTGGATAAAATAATTGATGAGAAAATTGTTACTCCCTTAAACCGTATCGACGGAATCGGTTCGATATCGACTGTGGGTGCTCCACGAAGGATGATCTATGTTGATTTAGATCCCAATAAACTCGATGCTTATAACATGACTCTAGAACAAATAGGAAATGTGATTGGAGCCGAAAACCTGAATATGCCCTCAGGTAATGTAAAAATGGGTAAAATGGATTATCAGTTGCGGGTTCAGGGAGAGTTTACGGAAAGTGGCCAGTTAAACGACATCGTGGTTGGAAATTATGCAGGTAAACCTCTTTATATCAGAGACATAGCTGAAGTTCGCGACACCCTGAAAGACCGTTCGCTCGAAGAACGAATAAACGGCAAACAGGGTATGCGAATGTTTGTAATGAAACAATCGGGGGCCAACACGGTACGTATTGCAAGAGAAGTTAACCAAAAACTTAAAGTGCTTAAAAAAACGCTTCCTTCCGATATACGTATGGAGCCAATTTGGGATACTTCTGATTTTATAAAAGGGTCCATCAGAAATTTATCAAAAACCCTGTTATGGGCGCTTCTCTTTGTAGTCTTGGTAATTCTTATCTTTTTGGGTCGCTGGAGAGCTACATTTATAGTTGTGCTGACAATTCCTATTTCCCTGATCGTTTCGTTTATTTACCTCTATTTTACGGGGAGTTCTATTAATGTAATTTCGCTTTCATCCCTCTCGATTGCTATTGGTATGGTAGTTGACGATGCCATTGTGGTTCTTGAAAATATCACCAAACACATTGAAAGAGGGAGTAGTCCCCGCGAAGCAGCTATTTATGCCACCAATGAGGTTTGGCTTGCTGTTATTGTTACAACCCTGGTTATTGTGGCCGTATTTTTCCCACTTACACTGGTAGGAGGAATGACAGGAGTAATGTTCAATCAACTGGGCTGGATCGTTACTATTACGGTATGTACATCAACTGTTACAGCTATATCACTTACTCCGATGTTAACATCGAAGTTAATGCGCTTACGTTCGAAGTTAGAAAAAGTGCCTAAATGGAGTTATCAGAATACCATAGAAAAGGGACTTAACAGACTGGATGCTTTTTACGAAAAGTCGATTCGCTGGGCTTTATACCATAAGTTGATTACAGGTTTACTGGCAATTGCCATATTCATTGGTTCTATAATTATTGCTGCAAAATTTGTCAAAACCGATTTTATGCCACAGTCTGATGAAAGCCGTTTAAGTGCTGCTATAGAACTGCAAACTGGATTAAGGGTTGAAGAAACCTCTAAAATTGCACGAAAACTGGAAAAAATCGTTAGAGAACGATATCCTGAGATTACTTTAATGTCAGTTTCTTCAGGTGCCGACGACGAAGGTGGATTCTTTTCCCTTTTTACAGCTACCGGATCGAATCGAATAAATATTGTATCGCGGCTTAAACCCATCGAAGAACGTACACGATCGGTCTTTGAAATTGCCGATGACTTTAGAAAACAGCTAGATGGATTTGCTGAAATTATCAACTATAATGTAACGACATCGGGAGGAATGGGAGGCAGCGATAATACGGTTGATGTTGAAATATATGGTTACAACTTCGATGTAACGAATAAGTTGGCAGAGGAAATTAAAAACCGGTTAAAAAAGGTCAGAGGAGCCGGTGATATTCTGGTGAGCAGGGAAAAAGACAAACCTGAATTACAGGTTATTCTCGACAGGGAAAAGCTTGCCGAGCACGGTTTGAGCAGTGCACTGGTATCGACCTATATTCGGAACCGGGTACAAGGACTTGTCGCTTCACGCTACCGCGAAGAAGGCGATGAATATGATATACTATTACGTTTTGAAGAAGATTACAGGAATTCTATAACCGATTTGGAGGGCATTACCATTATGACTCCGATGGGAAATAAAATCAAGCTGAACGAACTAGGTAAAATAAAAGAATGCTGGTCACCTCCGAACATAGAACACAAGCGCCGTCAGCGGATAGTAAGCGTTTCGGTAAAGCCTATAGGCATGTCGTTGGGTGAGCTGGCCTCTAATATCAGGTCGGAACTTCGCGATTTGAATAAACCACAGGATGTCACTATTAATATTGGAGGAGCTTATGAAGATCAGATTGAAGGTTTTATGGATTTGTTACTTTTATTTGTATTAAGTCTTATCCTTGTATTTATTGTAATGGCATCACAATTTGAGTCGTTTGCTATGCCATTTATAATAATGTTTTCTATCCCGTTTGCTTTTACGGGAGTTATACTGGCACTTTTTATTACTGGCACAACACTTAGTCTTATTGCCGCTCTTGGTGCAGTTTTGCTGATCGGAATTGTAGTGAAGAACGGTATTGTTTTGGTCGACTATATCAATCTAATGCGCGACAGGGGCTACGACCTATATGAAGCTATTGCCATTTCAGGTCATTCACGCCTGCGACCTGTATTAATGACAGCTGCCACCACCATGATGGGTATGTTACCACTTGCTCTTAGCACAGGTGAGGGATCGGAAATTTGGACACCTATGGGCATTACGGTTATCGGAGGGCTTGTTTTTTCCACTATTGTAACTATGATAATAGTGCCTGTAATGTACGCTATTGTGGCCCGACGAGGTGAGCGGGATAAAAAACAACGTGTTCGGAGTAAATTTATATTTATGGATAAATAAAAGCTGATACGTACCGAATTTTTCAAGATTTAGGCATATTTAAATGATTTATATGAAAGCAGTATTTATAGTATTTAATCAGGCTAACACGGAACGTGTTGAATATATGTTCGACCGGCTCGGAATCAGAGGTTATACCTGGTGGAGCAATGTTCAGGGACGAGGCACTGAAACAGGTGAACCTCGCATGGGTACACATACATGGCCCGAAATGAATTCTGCAGCATTAACCATAATACCCGATGAACAGGTCAATCAGTTGCTGGAGAAAATCAGGAAGCTCGACGAAGTAAATAAAGAAGTGGGAGTAAGGGCATTTGTTTGGGATGTGATAAAAACGGTATAAAATACGAAACTAAAGAAACAAATAATCAATTGAAGTAGAAAGAATAAGATTTATTATAGATAGTAAAACTACCATATTAAATTTCAATTCAATTATTTAAACTAGAAATTTAATAAATAAGTATTATATATTATATTCGTCAGTTAATTATCGGTAATATGTTTTCGCAATAATTTCTTCTCGGATTTCTTTCTTTTTTGTTCGAGTCGTTTTTCTTTAGAGGCAATGGTTGCTTTAGTTGGTATTCTGCTTTTTCGTGGAGTGAGGGCTTTGTTGAGCAGATAATAGAATTTTTCTAGCGTATCTTCTTTATTTCTGATTTGTGTGCGTGCAATTTGTGACGTTATAATAAGCTCTCCTTCCTTTGTAAGTATGGATTTTAGCTTTTTCATAGCAATGTTTTTTTCATCGTTGGTTAACAGATTTGAGGTTTTTACACTAAAACGTAATTCAACCTTTGTATTAACCTTATTCACATTCTGACCACCAGGTCCACTGCTTCGAGATGCACTGAATAAAAGTTCACTTGTAAAATCCCTGCCTTTTAAATATGGATATTCGACAATTTCCACTTAGGATAAGTTTATTAAGCAGCTTGAAAAAGTTAAGGTATTAAATTAGTAAAATTAAGGTAATATATTGTAATAGTTAGTGTTTACAGAATAAAGAATAATGATACACCTGCAATGCTGATTACAGCTCCCAGAACCTCAATCCAGGTTACTTTCTGCTTGAAGATAAGTATAGCCGGTGGAATTATCAGCACAGGTACTATAGCCATTATGGTAGAGGCAATTCCGGCTTTGGTGTATACAACCGATAATAATGAAAAGGATACACCCAGAAAGGGGCCAAAAAATGCTCCGATAGTTATATTTCTCATTGCAGGTAGATGAAATAAAGCACGAACTACCCTCGGCCAGCGGTTCATTAAAGTGATCAGAAAAGAAAATCCGAATATTCCCGCTAGTATCCTTATTTGAGTAGAAGCAAAGGCATCGTATCCCTGCATTCCAAGTTTACTTATTACCAGACCAAGCGCCTGACCTGTGGCTCCCCCAAATGCAAATAAAACTCCTTTTGGCGAAAGTTTTAACGACAATCGTTTGCCGGAATCCTTACGACTTAATATTGCCATCGAGATACCAATTACTGTAATTAACATACCCATAAAGCTGAATATACTTAACTTTTCGCCGATAAGCATCCAGCCAAATAAAGCAGCTAGGGGTGGAACCATCGCCATTATTAGCATGGCAAATCGCGAACCTATAATGGTGTACGATTTAAACAAAAATAAATCGCCCAGCACAAAGCCAATAATTCCGGAAAGTGTAAGCCAGAACCAATTTGTAAGGCTTGCATCAAAAGGTAACCAGCGATTGCGAAAAAAAGCTGTAAATAATGTCAGAAAAGTGAAGCCCAGAAGTAGTCGGATGATATTTACTGAAAGTGAACCTACTTTAAGGCTGGCCGATTCAAAAGCCAGCGCTGTAACAGTCCAGAAAATGGCAGTAAGTAAAGCAAAAAACTCTCCGGGGTGATCGGTGAAAATCGACATATTAAGATTCAATCAACATGTTTTATTTACAAATTGTTAAAGATAACGGAATTAATTATACTCCTCTGGAAGAGTCTTCGGAATTGAGAATAAAAATTCGGTACCCTGATTTTCTACCGAAGTAAACCATATTTTTCCTCCCAGCCTTTCAACCAGTTCCTTGGTAATTGACAATCCTATACCGGTTCCTGAAAATATCTTACTCGAATTGTATTCTAATTTTCTGAAACGGTTGAATATTTCATGCTGATAGCTTTTTTTAATTCCCATACCGGTATCCTTTACTCTGAAAAGGATAGAATTATTTTGCAATTCTGCAGAGTATAAGATTTCACCTTCTTCGGTATATTTCATGGCATTGGATAGCAAATTCAGCAATATCTGTTTCAAGCGCATATAGTCGGAATATAATGATAAATTATCAGGATCTACCTGGCAATGTATTTTGGCTTTTGTACTAATAAATCGGTTATAATGGTGATGCAGCATGAATTCAACATCTTCAAACAGTTTTATTAATTCGACACGGGTGTTATTGATTTTAAGCTCACCGGCTTCGATACGCGATATATCCAGTATATCGTCGATAATTTGAAGTAGATAATGCCCGCTCCTATATATGTTTTTTACATAAGCAGTTCTTTTTTCGGATGGAAGTTCTTTATCGAGTAATTGAACAAAACCCATCATTGAATTCAAAGGAGTGCGAATTTCATGGCTCATATTTGCCAGAAAAGAAGATTTGAGTTTTTCAGAACGTTTAGCTCTATCTCTTTCCCTGATATAATTCGTTTTTATATACAGCATAAGAAAAGAAGCCAGCGTGAGGTATATGAATAAACCCGAATAGACATCGAGAGTGCGGATGACATTATCGGTATAATTACCAAGATAATCGGGATGCAAGTACTCAAGAAGGAACATACCTGTGGTGTTAAGAAAAAAGTATAACGTATAAGCAATAAGCTGTTTTCCGGAAAATAAGAAAAGAAATCCGCTATATGCGACAATATAAATGTAAATAATTGGGCCGTACGATCCATAATTGGATAGCCAGAGAAGATCGAGAAATATGGATACTGAAATGATGAATACAATTTTAACAAGCTGATATTTTCGATAGAACCTGGCTATTACGTAAAGAATAGAATAGAATAAAATACCTCCTGCGGACAATAATTCTAATACCAATCCAAGAGATAAACTTACATTTACAATAAAACCGATAACAAAAGCAATACATGCCAATACACAACAAAAAATAACGAAATGATTCTCAAAGCCGATGGCTTCGGGACTATTCATTAAAAAACGATACAATCTGCGAATCCTTTTCACAGTATTCAATAATTATGTATGTCCCTTTTGTGTAAAGAACTTACTTATGCATCACAAATTATTTGAAAATACAGCACATAATAGAGTGAAGCAAGTTGTTTCATACATTATTAAATATACTAATTTGATTTAAATTTTGCACTCTGAAATTTCATTTTTTAGTATTATTAATCTGAATCTTGCTACTTTCTGATCCTATTTGAAAGAATACAAACGGTACATTTTATCTAACGTAATTCCATATTACGATTATAAAAAGTATTCCACAAGTATTTCTCAACGTCGATATATTGCGAACAATGGAATCACATTTACTTTCCAATACAAAAATTCTTAAAAATATTTCCGAGGATTTCGTCGGTGGTTATTTCTCCTGTAATTTCGCTCAGATAATGCAGTACTTCTCTAATGTCCTGTGCAAGTAAATCGCCCGGAATGCCTGATTTTAATCCCTCCTGAACTCTTAATATAGCATCTAACGACGGTTTTAGTGCTTCCAAATGTCTGACATTGGTTACTACTACCTGCTGGTCGGATAAGGGTTGAGTAAAACTGGAGGTAATAAGCAGGTTTTCCAATTCCTGTATACCTTCACTATTCTTTGCTGAGATGGGAATCATTTTTATGACATTGCCCCAGTATTTTCTGTAGACCTTAATATTTTGCTCAATCTGCTGCTTCGTTACAAGGTCCTTTTTGTTCAGGACAAGGATGATGTTTTTATTGGAATTCTCGTCTTTTTCATCATGAATAAATGTCAGATCCTTTTTTATTTTTTCAGGATCTTCAGTCAGATCGATTATAATAAGCACTATAGAGGCCTGCCGGTATTTATTCAATGTGCGCTGAATACCTTCAGTTTCAAGTTTATCGGTGGTATGTCGCAGTCCGGCAGTATCGATAAAGCGGAACTGTATACCTTCAATGATAAAAATATCTTCGATATAATCCCTTGTAGTACCTGCAATTTCCGAAACAATAGCTTTCTCTTCGCGCAGCAGACAATTCAGGAGGGTTGATTTACCTGAATTTGTTGGGCCTATAATAGCCACAGGAATCCCATGCTTCATGGCGTTTCCGTATTCAAACGATTGAATTAATTTTTCGAGCAGGTTTTCAATGTGCGCGATAAGCCCTGAGAGTTGCTCCCGATCGGCAAATTCTACATCTTCTTCACTGAAATCCAATTCCAGTTCAATAAGGCTCACAAATCGCAGTAGTTCGTCGCGTAACGATCGGATTTCATCCGAAAATCCTCCACGCATCTGGTTTAATGCTAACCTGTGAGCTCCGACCGATTGTGAAGCAATAAGATCGGCAACTGCCTCCGCCTGCGACAAATCCATTTTACCATTTAAAAATGCACGTTTCGTAAATTCACCTGGTTGAGCCAGTCGGGCACCGTTTTCAACAAGTGTTTCAAGGATTTTTTGCTGGACAAATACAGAACCATGACAGGAAATTTCAACCATATCTTCACCAGTATAGGAATGCGGAGCCCGAAAAATACTTACAAGTACTTCATCAATCGATTCATCGGCTTGCATAATATGGCCTAAATGAATAGTATTACCTGCCAATTCATCAATCTTTTTTTCGTCACGGATAAAATGAATTGGCTTATCACAAATAGTAAAAGTATCGGGTCCGCTAATACGTATCATGGCAATAGCTCCGGTCCCTGCAGGAGTAGAAATAGCACATATGGTATCTTCAGTCTGCATCTAATTATTATAGTGCCAATACTGACTTTTATTATAAAACAGGCAAATTTAGCATGTTTTAAATAGGTTTTTTGAATCATTCCCAAATACATTATTGCTAGATAATTAACAATGTATCTGGCAGGATATCATATAGTTTGGAATTAAAGATGATAAAAAGTGATATTTATTATCGAAAAAAGTGTAGTTTGAAATAACCATTAGTATAGCCCATGAATTTCATGGCGCTTCAATCATGGAGTACATGTTATTGAGAATGGATATACTGAAATGTAATTTAAGTCATTACAGGATTCAGCCTATTCAAAAATGGGTAAATCAGAATAAGTATCTGACACTGTACACAAAATTTACTTTGTTTTCTATTATAATATGTTTTGCTGTTGTAGCACATAGTCAGCAACCTGAACTCCGATTTAAGCATATCACAACCAATGCCGGTCTTTCAAATAATATTAATATTATTAACTGTATTGCTCAGGATCATATGGGATTCATGTGGATAGATACAATGGAGGGGCTAAACCGATACGATGGCAATAATTTTAAAATATTTAAAAAAGATCTTGCCGATTTAAGATTACTAGCCGATAATATGGTTTATGATATTTTTCGAGATCACCGGAATAACATCTGGTTTTGCAGAAAAGCAGGAATAGTATATTTTTGGCCCCCAGTAAATAATGCAAAATGAGTGTATTGGTTGATAAAAACTCGAAAATTATTATTCAGGGTTTAACTGGCACTGAGGGTACATTTCATGCCCAGCAAATGATAGCTTATGGAACTAAGGTTGTGGGAGGGGTAACTCCTGGAAAAGGAGGACAAACCCACCTGGAGCGACCTGTTTTTAATACAGTTCGCGAAGCTGTAAGCGCAACAGCTGCTAATGTTTCGCTAATATTTGTCCCCCCGGCTTTTGCTGCCGATGCCATTATTGAAGCTGCCGATGCCGAAATCCCTGTTATTGTTTGTATTACGGAAGGTATACCTACATCCGATATGATTCAGGTGAAGCAATTTCTATCCAGTAAAAACTGTCGTCTTATTGGCCCCAATTGTCCCGGCATTATAACTCCTGGTGAAGCTAAAGTAGGAATAATGCCTGCCGATATCCATAAAAAAGGAAGTATCGGTATTGTATCACGGTCCGGTACTCTTACCTACGAAGCAGTAGACCAGATCACAAAAGCAGAACTTGGAGAATCGACTTGTATTGGTATTGGAGGCGATCCTATAATTGGTACTTCAATTCTCGAGGCCGTACAATTATTTAT
>CAYMQP010000034.1:3153-19172 GCA_964392505.1 uncultured Bacteroidales bacterium | reverse complement strand
TCTCAATACGAATAAATTGTTCTTCCTTATCTTCAAGTCCCTTTAAGCTGGGAGGTAAATCCGGATCAATTCCCAGTACTTCATGGATCTCCTTAGGAAATTTTGCCGGATGAGCTGTTTCCAGGCAGATTGCTACCCGATTGGATTGATTATCATCTGGTGTCATATTAAAATATTGTTGCAATCCGGCCCAACCAACAGAGCCATGAGGTTCTAGCAAAATCTGATATCTGTTATATATTTTTTTCAGGGTGTCGAGCGTAATTTTATCAGAAATACTAATTGAAAACATATCGTGTTTCATAGCTTCCATATCGGGATTTTTAATTACGGCTCCCCGTTCGTCCATAATACCGCCATAAAGGGCTACTACCCGGGCCATATTACTGGGATGCCCAACATTCATAGCACTGGAAATACAGTTCAACGATGGAACTATGGTCTTATAATTTCCCGTTTTAAAATATTCTGGCACTTCGTCGTTTTCATTAGTAGCTACAACGAATTTTTTAACAGGCAATCCCATTTTAAGTGCAATAAGACCTCCCATTAAATTACCGAAATTGCCTGATGGCACTGAAAATATGATTTTTTCACCCTGTGTTATGTCACAAAGGCGGGAATAGGCATATACATAATACATGCTCTGAGGTAGCAAACGCCCTATATTGATTGAATTCGCTGAGGAAAGATTCAGATATTCCAGATCGGAATCGTTGAAGGCCTTTTTCACTAATGCCTGGCAATCGTCAAATTTTGCATCAATTGCAACGATCTGAATATTATTATGCAAAGTAGTCATTTGCTTTCGCTGCCTGTCGGTTACTTCTGCTTCCGGAAACAGTATAACCACCTTTATATTCTCTAACCCATAAAAGGCATTGGCAATCGCACTCCCCGTATCGCCCGAAGTAGCTGTTAGTATGAGTAAATTTCGATTTTCTAGGCGTAGAAAATATTGCATAAGTCTACCCATAAGCCGAGCGGCAAAATCCTTGAATGAAGCCGTAGGTCCATGATCGAGCCTCATTATAAATTTTTTCTCATATATATTTTCAAGAGGGATATCATAATCGTATGCATCACGAGTAATTTTCAATAATTCATCGTCGGTTATAATATTATGCAAATACTTACGGGCTATATAAAAAGCTATTTCAGCATATGGTAAATCCGAAAAGCTTAAAATATCATCAACGGTAAGTCGTGGAATCAACTCGGGCATATATAATCCTCCATCGGGAGCCAATCCTTTTAGCAAAGCATTCCGAAACGATACCTTACCTGCTTTTAAATTGGTTGAATAATAAAGTATTTGCGACATTAATCTAAATTTAAAATACTATTAAATTGTAACAAGCAGCTTAAAGTTATGAAATGATTCCTGTTAAATTCCGGTGAAAATAACTTTCTAATGTTCTTATTTTAATTGAATCGAAAAAAATAAATTTTTCAAGCACTTTGCGTTATGGCATCACGATCCACTTTTTTTATCAATCCCTGCAAAACAGTTCCCGGACCCACTTCGGTAAATGAAGTTGCTCCATCAGCTATCATATTTTTAATGGTCTGGGTCCATAGCACAGGCGATGTTAACTGAAGTTTCAAATTTTCTTTTATTTGTAATGGTTCGGAAACCGCTTTTGCTGTTACATTCTGGTATACAGGACAAATGGGAATATTAAACTGTGTTGCATCGATAGCATTTTCCAGTTCAACTTTTGCAGGCTCCATCAACGGAGAATGAAATGCACCTCCTACGGCAAGCTTAATAGCTCGTTTTGCACCCATTTCTGATAATCGCTCAACCGCCAGATCGATTCCCTTAATTGAACCTGAAATCACTACCTGGCCAGGACTATTATAATTTGCGGGAACTACTATCTCAGGTATTTCGTGGCAAACCTTTTCGATCACCGAATCTTCAAGTCCAATTATAGCTGCCATAGTCGACGACTCAATTTCACATGCCTTTTGCATAGCCTGCGCCCTTTTTGAAACAAGTTTCAATCCATCATCAAACGAAAGTGTTTTATTGGCTACCAAAGCGGAAAATTCACCAAGCGAGTGTCCGGCAATCATCTCAGGCTGAAAATCATCGCTAAGTATTTTTGCCAGAATAACCGAATGCAAAAATATAGCCGGCTGTGTAACCCTGGTTTGCTTTAAATCATCATCGGTGCCAGCAAACATCAAGTCGGTTATTCTGAATCCTAAAATTGTATTGGCCATCTCAAACATTTCCTTTGCAAGTGATGAACTTTCATACAAATCCATACCCATACCTGAAAATTGTGCTCCCTGGCCGGGAAATACATATGCTTTCATAAAAGTTGATTTTAAAATTTGAGCCGTAAAGGTAATAATTTGATTTCAGCAGCAAAATATGCATGGTATAATTTAAACAATTAAATACCAATGAAATAAACTCACCGAACCACAGCTTAGCATACTTTTTTTATTATCTTTAGTTAAGCGATAAAATCGATGAGGATTACATTTCAGCTATACATTTTTAATCTTATTTTTTTACTATTCCCTTTAAATGCAAAAGGAATTAAACTAATCAATATTGCTGAAGAAGACGGATTGTCACAGCGTTGGGTCCGATGCATATATCAGGACAATTATGGATTTATGTGGTTTGGTACAAAGGATGGACTAAACCGTTACGATGGTTATGATTTTAAGGTTTATCGCCCCGAGAATACGGGTAATGGCTTACCTGCAGTTACTACCAATAATTTTTATGCTGAAGAAGGCAATTTCTGGGTTTGTACTTCAGACGGTCTGAGTAAATATCTTTATGAAACGGATGAATTTATTTTATTTCCTTTTTTGAAAGATATTGAGGTCAATTGTATGCTTAAAACATCGACCGGTACATACTGGTTTGGTACTCAAAACGGTTTATTTCTATTTAATCCCTCTGACAATAGTATTTTTCATTTTACACCCGAGGCCAATAATCCCTCCAGCCTCAATCATTTACAGGTTACGGGTTTATTAGAGGATAGTCGGCATAATCTATGGATTGGAACCCTCTCTGGACTGAACTTATTCAATAAAGTTGATAGTACGTTTATTCATATTCAAGATAAAAAGGGCAGGTATACCTATGATAATGTTCATGTCCGTGATATAATTGAAGATGCATACGGTCATATCTGGGCTGGAATTTTTAATGGCGGAGTTGATATTATATTAGAGGATATTGAAGATCCTGAATTATTTGAGGTGAAAAGAGTGCTTCAAGGAAATATAGACAGAATATTCTTTGACAACGAAAATATTTTATGGGTAGCATGGGGAAATAAAAAGGGTGTTCAATCTTATAACCTTAATTACTTTAATTATTCGGATTTTACTTTTAAATCACCTGCTATTGGACCCAAATGGCTCGATGGGTATAGCATCGAAGCTATTTTTAAAGATGAGTGGGACGACCTTTGGTTCGGTACATACGATCGCGGACTTTTCTATTATAATAAACGGATCAAGAAATTTAATATAGTTAATGAAGAAAATAATGCGGGCATTCGCATCAGTAATAATATTGTCAATGTTTTTTACGAAGATGAAGCATATCTTTGGATTGGGACTGAAGGTGGCCTCGACCGATACAATAAGGAAACCGGAGTTACCCGCCATTTTAAATATGATCCTGACAACCCCCGAAGTCTTGGATCCAGCTCAATTTTCGCAATAACAAAAGACAGTCGTGGCAATTTATGGGTAGGTACCTGGAATGGAGGATTGAACTTATATAATTATAAAGATCAAAATTTCACAAGATATTGTTCGGATATTTCACAACCAGGGAGCTTGTTAAGTGATAATGTTTTTTCAATTTTTGAAGACAATAAAAGTAATTTATGGATAGGAACCATAAGGGAAGGATTATCTGTTTATGATTATGACAATAATCGATTTATCGATTTCACTGATCGATTGCTTGGTTCAGGTACTCCGCCCAATGCCTCAGTAAATCAGATCTATCAAACAACTGATGGAAATCTATGGATTTCAAATTATTCGGCCCTTAATCTTTATAATTATACCGACAGCAGTTTTACTTATTTCGCCCACGATTCTAATGATAGTAATTCCATTACCGGTGGCGATATTGAGGTTATTTTTGAAGACAGTAAACATCACCTGTGGCTGGGCACGGAAAGAGGACTTAATTATTTCGATAGGAATAATAATCGGTTTATTCATTATAGAACCTCCGACGGCCTGCCCAGTAATTTCATTATGGGAATTCTAGAAGATGACCGGGGTAATTTGTGGATAAGTACAAACAAAGGAATTTCTAAATTTATTCATGGAACTTTACTACCAGAGAATCCGGAATTTATCAACTTCGATCAAACTGACGGCCTTCCGGGAATGGAATTTGTAAAACGTGCAGTACTTAAAGATGAACAGGGAAAGTTATACTTTGGAGGAATAAACGGTTTCGTCTATTTTCATCCCGATAGCATAATCCTGAATCCCATTGAACCTCGTGTTATTATTACCAATTTAATTATTGATAATACAATAATAACACCTGGCGATAAAGGTTCAGTTTTATCCCGAGCTATATACCTCACCGATGAAATTCGACTATCATACAAAATACAATTTTTTGTTATTCAATACATTGCACTGAATTATCTTAATCCATACAAGAATTCATTCGTTTATATGCTGGAAGGATTCGATACCGAATGGCACGATGCAGGATCGCAACGGGAAGCCATATATACAAATATCGATCCGGGACACTATGTTTTTAAGGTTAAAGCCGCAAATAACGATGGTATATGGAATAATAAAGGTGCCTCACTTAAAATCCATATTCGTCCTCCGGTCTGGCAAACACTGATAGCAAGGATAATATTGATATTATTAGTGATAGGAGGTATTTACGCTGTTTTCAGACTCAGGATGCACAGAGTAACATTTCAGAAAAGGATGCTTGAAAATATGGTGAAGGAAAGAACTCATGAATTGACCGAGGTAAATAACATGCTCGAAACAGCTAAATCAGAAGTTATGCTTCAGAATCAGGAATTAATAAAACACAGGTATCAATTAGAAAGCCTTGTAGGGGAAAGAACAAAAAAGTTAGAGAATGCATTACGAAAAGCCGAGGAATCGGATCGACTCAAATCATCATTCCTTGCTAACATGAGTCACGAAATTCGTACTCCCATGAATGCCATCGTTGGCTTTGCATCATTACTTGATAGTGAGAACCTGGGTGAGGAATTACGAAAAAAATATATCCGGATAATCAATTCAAATTCAGAATCATTACTCGTCCTGATTAACGATATTCTGGAAGTATCGCTTATTGAAGCAAACCAGATTAAAATCGAAAACAAATTATTTGATATTGTTACAATATTAAGCGAACTCGAAGAATCGTGTCAGCTTAAAAATTCAAAACCTGTCAATATCGAATTTGTAAATAAAAATCAACAAAAAGCGATTATGGTTTATAACGATCCTATAAGATTCAATCAATGTGTTTCAAACCTGATAAACAATGCATTAAAATATACTTCGCAAGGTTTTATTAAATTCGATTATACAATAAAGGTTGACGAAATAATAACATATGTTGCCGATTCGGGAATAGGGATCGATAAAAATGAATCTGAAAACATTTTCCAGTTTTTCTATAAAGTTGAAGATGAGGAAAACTATTATGCGGGAACCGGTCTGGGTCTTGCAATTACCAATAAGCTTACCGAACTGATGGGAGGTAAAATATGGTTCGAATCAGAACCTGGCAAAGGCAGTACATTTTACATTAGTCTTCCATACTTACCTAATGAAATTCCGGAAGAAACCATAACAGCCAAACAAAAAAAGTCTGTATATAATTTTAATAATATAAATATTTTAATTGCCGAAGATGAGAGAACAAATTATCTCCTCATCAAAGAAGCTTTAAAACCTACTCAGGCCAGTGTCACTATTTTTGAAAACGGTGTGAAGGCAATTGAATATCTGAAGAAAAATCGCAAAATAAAGAATCTGATAGTATTACTAGATATTAAGATGCCAAAAATGAACGGATACGAAGTTATGGAAGAAATTATCAAGATGAATCTTAAAGCTTTGGTTATAGCCGTAACAGCATATGCCCGTCAGCAGGATAAACAAAAAATACTTAATGCAGGATTTTCCGATTATCTGCCAAAACCTATCAGACCCAACGAATTGCTGGCTGTTATTGATAATGTGATTAATAGAAATGAATTGAGATAAAGCCTATTTTTCTATGAAATTTTTGCTCCAACAAGATGAATAAATTCCTCACGAGTTTTAGGATTATTCATAAATGCTCCGGTAAAGGCGCTAGTTGTGGCTTTTGAGTTCTGATTCCGAACACCACGCATTATCATACAAAGATGCTTTGCTTCGATAACAACGGCTACACCCATGGGTTGCAATGTTTGTTGAATACAATCCCTTATTTGCACGGTTAGTCTTTCCTGAACTTGTAGCCGTCGAGAGTATGCTTCAACAACCCTTACTATTTTACTCAAACCGGTTATAAATCCGTTGGGAATATAAGCTACATGCGCTTTACCAAAAAATGGAATCATATGATGTTCGCAAAGGCTATATAATTCGACGTCTTTAACCAGAACCATTTGCCTGTAATCCTCCTTAAAACGTGCACTTTGCAAAATTTTTTCAGGATCGATCTGATACCCGTGCAACAGGTACTGCATGGAATTTGCAACTCTCCGGGGTGTCTTTATTATGCCATCCCGATCAGGATTTTCGCCTAGCGTAATCAACACTTCTTTATAAAGTGTTTCCAGCTTTGCAGTAGTCTTAGGATCTAAATTTTCAGGAAATTCAAAACCCTCATTATATTCGGCACTTTGAAGAAAATCCTTGGTAGCCATTTTTGTTTATTTTTGAATGCCGGAATACAGCGTATTTTCAGCGTAAATTAATTAACTTTAATTTTACAGACAACATCAAAGATAAAAACAAAAAGTATAACCCCTTTAATTTAAGGAATATTGAGAATACTAATTGTTGCCTCCTCCAATCGCGAAGTATTGGATTTTTCGAGTAAATTAGAATATGTTCACCAGATAGAACCTCACTACAGAAGCTACAAACTTGGCGATATACAACTCGATATTTTAATTACCGGATACGGAAGTGTTTTCACCGGTTATCATCTTACCCGTGCTTTAAATATGATAAATTACGACTTGTCGATAAACATAGGACTTGCCGGAAGTTTCGATCATTTTCTTGAGCAGGGTTTCGTAGTAAATGTTGTTCAGGATCAATTTGCCGACTTGGGTGTGGAACATAAAAATAAAATCTATACCATTTTCGAGGAAGAATTGATGGATGAAAATGAGTTTCCTTTTAGTGGAGGAGTTTTACACAGCCTGGGTAATTTCGAAATCGAGGAAGTGGAATCATTAATTCCAGTGAAAGCCATTACATTAAATACCTTTTATTCCAATCCGAAACAAATTAATATCCTGCGTGATAAATATGCCCCCGAAATAGAGACTATGAATGGTGCGGCATTCTTTTATGTTTGCCTTTCGGAAAAAGTGCCTTTTTTACAAATACGATCCATCTCACATTTTGTAGAGATTAGAAGAATTGAAAACTGGAATATTCCATCGGCACTGAATAACCTTACAGGCTCGCTGATGCATATACTCGATGAATTGCGGATCGATTAGTTATTTTTTGCCGGATACGGAAAGGAGTCTCAATCTTAATGGTATTATATAAATTTGTCCGCGTTTTATCCACTACACATGTGGTATAATTCCTAAATATTAAAACACGAAATAATGATCGTAATAACAGGAGCTGCAGGCTTCATTGGTAGTAATATGGTAGCAAAGCTAAATGAAGAAGGTTATGATAATCTCATATTAGTTGATGATTTTTCAAGCGAAATAAAGAACAAAAACCTGGAGAATAAGTCTTTTTCCGAGCAGATCAATCGTGAAGTGTTTTTCGATTGGCTGAGTAAAAAGCAACCAACAATTGAATATATATTCCACTTAGGAGCCCGTACCAATACTGCTGAATTCGATAAGAACATATTTAAAAAATTAAACCTCGAATATTCAAAAAAAATATGGCACTTGTGCTCTAAATCACAAATTCCACTTATATATGCTTCCTCAGCGGCCACATATGGCATAGGTGAATTAGGATACGACGATGATCATAAAATCGTTAAAAAACTTAAACCTCTCAATCCTTATGGTGAATCGAAGAACGATTTCGATAAATGGGTTTTAAGGCAGTCAAAGCAACCTCCTTTCTGGGCAGGATTGAAATTTTTTAATGTTTATGGCCCAAATGAATATCACAAGGGAAGAATGGCATCGGTTATTTTTCATGCCTACAATCAAATACGTGAGACAGGTAAAATGAAGTTGTTTCGCTCACATAATCCTAATTACAAGAATGGTGAACAAAAACGCGATTTTATTTATGTTAAGGATGTAGTAGATGTATTATTGTTCTTAATGATAAATCCATCAAAATCGGGAATTTATAACCTGGGGACCGGAAAAGCCCGATCGTTTCTCAATTTGACCCTGGGCACTTTCAAATCGATGGGAAAAGAAACACAAATTGAATTCATCGATACACCTACAGACATTCGCGACAAATACCAGTACTTCACTCAGGCTAAAATGGACAAGTTGTTTAACGCCGGATATAACGTACCATTCTCAACACTGGAGCAGGGAATAGACGATTATGTTAAATATTTTCTTCTGCAAAACAGGTACAAATGATTAATTATCAACATTTAATCGGGTTTGATTTTTTAGGATATAAATCCGGTTTTTAGTAATATTGTGCATGTCCTACGAATCACCATCTTAACTTATGCAGCAGGCTTATAACTACATAAAGCGTTTATTGGTTTTTATTTTTTGTGTTTTTCTCTACTTTTTCTCCATTCAATATATATCCTTGTTTATTAGTATACCTATACTGCTATTAACCTTTTCTATCTTGCATAGCCGAATTACCAATGAGAAACCACCACATCTGTTTGCCTTTTATCGGACCGATAATTTTTTTAAAAAAGGTGGCCTGCGCGATCTGATACGCATTTTTGTTACACTCTTCGGATTCCTTTATGATACAGTTATCTGGACTGTTTGGGGTATCTATCTGGTATTTATGCTATTCGTCGATTTACTTGATTTACTTAAAACTATCGTATACTGGATAATTCATGCTATACTCTGGATTTTGCGCCAATATATACCTTTTATCATCTTTTTGTATAAAATTTTTATACACTATATTATTCGTTGGTGCTGGTGGCTGTACCAGCTTGCTTATTATAATATCCGCTATGCATTCAACAAAAACTGTTACCGGGTAGCCTTATGGGGAACACTTCAGGCAACAATTATCATATTTCTTTTCTATTTCATGGAAATTATGATAATCGATATTCGCGGAATAACTTTTATCGGGGTTATTATAGCACTATTACCTCTTACATGGAGTTTCGGCGAAATAGCTACCATACGGGTTCAGAAACTTGAAAATGAGTCTTTTCGATCAGTTAAACTCAAATACCAGAATGGAATTGAATCGGTTAGGAGTATTCTATACTATATAACATTATTTGTTGTATTAATTCTGGCTCAGTTCGGATTGGATTTACTTGGCTGGATACCTGAATCGGGAGTAGTTATAGCCGGCTTTTTTTTCAATATTAATTCATTCATAAGCCTTTTACTGCTATTTATCTTCATATTAAATATTCTGGGAGTAATTATTATTCCTTCATACCGAATTTATACTCCATTCAGCGAACTGAAAATTTCCAATACAGTTGACTTACTAAAAACTATTGGAAGAAAATTTTTACAATATTTGTTTATAACTCCGCCCAAAGCATTCTTTTCAATTATCATTTCTATTATACCGCTTTTAGTCATCGTGCTGGCAAGTTATCTTACTTATAACCTGAAAAACGGAGTGACAGATATTAAGATCAATCGGCTTCAAACAGAGAGGGCAACTACCAACGATAAAATTAAAGCCTATTCTTTGGGTAAAGAAATTGAACACCTTGAAGATCTAAAACAATTTCCTTTGTATCTCTCTCAGGAAATCACACATCGTGAAATTCTGAATACCGAGTTAATACTTGCCCGGGAGGATTTAAAATCGGAACAGGAAGAATTTTTAAAAACTAGTGAAGATTATCAGGAAAGAATTAACCAATTGCAATCGGATATTAATGAGCTTAATAGCCTCAACCGACCTGAATCACAAATTGAAGTCCTCAACAGACAAAAAGATCAGTTACAGGAGCGATTTCGGGGATATCAGTCAACTATGCAGGTTGAATTAGGTAAGCTCGAAACCGATATTAAGTATCTCGATCTCAGAATAAAGCAATTACCCTGGCTATTTTTGTTTGGAGGTCTCTGGGTGGCAATTTTCGGAGGTATGGTTCTTGCTTTCATAATCGCCTACCTGGGTAATGTATATCATCAGGTTTATATATTCCGCAACGACGATGAAAAAAGTGAATGGATGAAAATTGTTACTCAAATCAGAGCGAAAGATAATAAACAGCCGCTGCTGGGCGGTTCCCTTTTTATAATTACCGTATTGTTTCTTTATATCCTTATTGCCAAAATGAAGATGCTGACCTCTCTCGCAACCGTTTTGTCGGCGCTCTTCCTATATTAACACATTATAACCTGGTATGTCTTATATCGCCCAAACTCGTTGATCTGCTATCGAGTATAGGAGGCTTGCCTTTATAAGTGATATCTGCAGCACTGGAAACATTTAAATGAGCTTCATCGAGAACAGTAATGCGAACATCGGATGCACTGCTAGCATCTACATCCACACTTTTTGCTAGGAAATCGAATCCATAAATATCCGCAGCACTGTTTGCATTGATACTCAAATAATCAGTTTTACCCTCCAGAAATATATCACTGCCACTCCCTGCGTTTACTATTACGGAATTAAAAATCCCATTAATTTTTACATTGGCCCCGCTGTTGGTAATTATTGAAAATTCTTCACAACGAAGCGTATCGCGATTTGTAATCGAAGCTTTAGTTGTTGCCTCAACTACAGAAAACATACTTCCGTATACTTCAACCTCCTTTGCTCGCGCAATTCGAATATATTTTTCAGTAGATATTCGCAATACACCTTTTTCTATTGAAATATCAATAACATCGTGAAGATTTTCATCGGCCTTCAATAATACAAGCATACTATCGGAAGGAATAAGTATCAGATCGATCCTGTCAGATACCACCACTTTGGTTATGGTATCAGTGCTTATTTCGTTAATTTTTACTTTTCCATTTCCCGATATACAATCGTTGTATCTGAAATTACACGAAACTATGATGAGAATCAATAAAATAAAACCTGCTTTTTTCATATGGCTGAACATTTATTTATGTTCAAAATTATAATACGTCTAAAGAACAATAAAGTATAAATCGGTGAAGTAGTGATATAAATAGGTAAATTATCCTTTGGAGAACAAAGAAAAGTAATTCCCCTCGAGTTATATAAATGTGATTATTAAAATTTCAGACTTACTGTATTAAAAATCAGTTTAATACAGATTTACAGCTATGCTTCCGCCAGGTTTAATAGTATAAGTACGGTTAATGGTATTTAATATTTGCCGGGCATTTTTGGCTCGGAATACAACTCTATAGTCGCCCGGTTGAAGCACCAGTGTTTCATTCTTAATGTTGGGATCGAGGTTACATATCCAAGTTTCTTCCTTTTTACTTTTACGAACATAAATGCTTCCATATCCCGAAGTTCCTTTAATTAAATTCAGAATACCGGGTCGTGGAATAGTTATCGTGGTAACAGTACTCTGATCGACCTTAATACCATCGACATACAACCGGGGTAAAATAGGCAATTCCAGATCATATTTACCTACAAGGTATTTTTCTTGTTTATTAATTTCCTGAACATTCAGAGTTTCCATTCTACCCGCTTTACGCACTATATATTGTAATCCGCGATACTGATTACTCCCTTCCACACGCACCTCGAGAGTCCCTTGGGGACAATCGGCAGCAATAACGGTATGTTTCCCAAGATGTACTCTAAAACTGTCAACTTCAACAGGAGGAATTGTATTAACCCGTAATTTATAAGTCACCAGATGGTCTAATACCAAAGTATCAGGTACTCCTCGGTTATTCATCGTATGAACGTAATTATACAGGATCTTTCCAGAGAAGTAATCGTACAAAGTCAAATTCACATTAGTTTCAGTAGGATTTCCCTTAACATCGAGCAGATTAATCTGAGCGGTTGTTGAATGCAATGCCTGTGAAATTACTAATTCCATAACTTCCGAAAATCTTTCCTCATCGGCAGCATTATAATAATGTCCAATACATTCGAAAGTCTTCCTAAAGCCTTCATCAATACCTATACCAATTACAAAAGGTTTAAGAATAATTCCCTGTCTCTGTAATTCGTATGAAACCGCACAGGGATCGCCATCGCAAGCTTCAATACCATCGGTTATTAGAATTATAATATTGCGGCAATTAATACAATCTGGCGGAAAATCTTTTGCTCCAAGTTCAAGTGAATGTGCTATAGGCGTTGTACCCATAGGATTTACATATCGTAATTGCTGACGAATACGAGAAGCATTCCCCTTGCCAAAAGGAACTTCAAGACGTGTATCGTTGCAATCCTGTGGCGGAACGGGTTTCTGATGTCCGTATACCCTTAATGCCATTTCAACGTTTTCGAGATTTTCTAAACTATCAATAATATTAATGAGGGTTCGGCGGGCAATATGGATCTTACGATCGCTGTCCCAATAAGTCATCATACTTTGTGAAGCATCAAAAATGAATAAAATTCGCGTATTGGGAGGTTCGTACTTCGGAGGAATTGTATACTGCGCAAGCAGCCCTATAGGTAATAATAACAGATAAATAGCAATAAATACGATACTGACAGCTTTCATTTTTTCTAATCGTTTAGTAACATAACGTATGAATACAAGGCACATTATATAATGGGAAAGATAAATATAAAAACAAGCATAAGCTTACAATTGCCTTGTCTTTTTTAAACACAGGTCGCAATCATATTTTTTGATTTTACTATAATCAGGATATTGTAGAAAAGTATTTTCACACTTATGAAAATTACACCAGATTAAATGTACTTTTGTGACTGACGAAATACTAACACTCAATATGGCTTTACATTGTGGCATTGTTGGTATTACTAATGTGGGTAAAACAACCCTTTTTAATTGCATCTCCAATACCAAGGGTGAAACAACAAGTTATGCGTTTAGTACCAATAAATCGAATGTTGGGATAATAACAGTGCCTGATCCCCGATTGTATGAGCTCGAAAAATTACATCCTACTGGAAAAATTGTTCCTGCAACTGTCGAAATCGTCGACATACCGGGATTGACAAAAGGAGCAAACCAGGGTGAGGGTGTTGGGAATAAATTCCTCGGCGACATTCGCAATACCGATGCGCTCATTCATGTTTTGCGTTGCTTCGACGATAACTCATTGCCTCATATCGACGGATCGGTCGATCCTGTAAGAGATATTGAAACTATCGATTTCGAACTTCAGGTTAAGGATCTTGAATCGGTCGATAAAAAATTACAGCGTATCGATAAACTGGTTAAAGCCGGTGATAAAGATGCTAAAGTCTGTCTTGATATCCTGCATCGGGTAAAAAGCCACATAGAGAACTTCAGCAATGTTCGCGATATGGAACTGTCGGAGAGCGAAACCAAGTGTATATCCGATCTGTTTCTGCTTACCATAAAACCCGTGCTTTATGTATGTAATGTTGATGAGGCATCAGCGGTAAATGGTAATAGCTATGTAAATAAAGTAAAAGAAAGTCTTGCAGGAAAGGAGACTGAGATACTTGTAATTGCAGGTAAGCTCGAATCGGAGATAGCCGAATTTGAAGATCCGGCCGACCGGAATGATTTTCTGGGAGCTTCAGGACTTACTGAACCCGGTGTTAATAAACTTATACGTTCGGCATATAATTTACTCAACCTTCAATCGTTCTTTACCATGGGCCCAAAGGAAACCAGAGCCTGGACCATTGAGAAAGGAATGAATGCCCAGCAGGCTGCAGGAGTTATTCATAGCGATCTTGAACGAGGTTTTATCAGGGCTGAAGTAATGAAATATAACGATTTTGTTGAACTGAAGTCGGAACAAGAATGCAAACACAAAGGGAAATTATATATCGAAGGGAAAAACTATATTGTCGAAGATGGCGATATTCTTCATATTCGCTTTAATGTATAAATAATATTAAAATCCAGCTTATATTAATTATGGAATATAATCAGAACATATATCGAAATGATGAATAAGAAAATTTCTTTCACGGTTATTCTCCTAACATTTTCATGTATACTATTTGCACAGGAAACAGCGCGCATACCTTCAGAAAAACCACGACTCATAATGCTTGTTCAAATAAGCCAGTTCCGGTTCGATTATATTCCCCGCTATTGGGATAAACTATCGGAAGATGGTTTTAAAAAACTGATTAATTGGGGCAGCTATTGCGAAAATACCTCTTATAATTACTTATTTTCCGATGTTGGTATCGGCAGTGCGACTATTGCATCAGGAGCAAATCCATCGCAACACGGAATAATTGCTCGTTCTTGGTATAACAATTTGCAGGATAAAATAGTAGATTATGTGTTCGATGATAACGTACTTACTGTGGGAGCCGGTTACGACGACGGAAGATTCTCACCTGTCAATCTTATGACTACAACGTATTGTGATGAGCTTAAACTGGCGAATAATTTCAAATCGAAGGTAATAGGGGTTTCACTCGATCCGGCACCTGCTATATTCTCAACCGGTCATACGACCGACTGTGCTTATTGGTTCGATTTTAAGGAAGGAGCTTTCATTACAAGTACATTTTATATCGATTCTCTTCCGCAGTGGGTTAATGAGTTTAATGCCAAAGGATTTCCAGATGTTTACATCGAAAATGAATGGAATACTATTTTACCTCTTTCGGAATACTCAGCCAGTTTACTTGATAATAATGATTACGAAGCAGGCATGTTCGGTCAAGTTGTATTTCCATATGTATTAAAAGATCTTTCCAAGAAATTTAGGCATAAGAAAAAGTATGAAATCCTCAGATACACTCCATATGGAAATAACTTAACAAAAGATTTTGCGATTTCGGCCATCATTAACGAAAATTTGGGGCAGGACGAATTTACTGATGTTTTAACATTGACTTTTACGGTAAGTGAATATGTAGGTAATCTGTATGGACCTCTTTCAGTTGAAATGCAAGATCTGGTATTGCGACTCGATAGAGAAATAGCTCATCTTCTGGATTTCATCGAAAAAACCTTAGGGAAAGAAAATGTATTGTTCATTCTTACTGCCGAACATGGAGTAAGTCATCTTCCTGAATATCTCGAGGCTAACAAAATACCCTCCGGTTATTTTAATGCTGCAAGCAATATATCGCTTCTTAAGAGTTATATGAATAATATTTACGGTAAAGGAGACTGGATTAAACAATATCATGGTCAGCAAATATTTATTAATCGAACACTTGTTGAAGACGCAAAGCTTAACCTAGGTGAAATGCAGACCAATGTGGCTAATCTGATGCTTCAATTCAGCGGAGTTGCCAATACTATGACAGCCACAACATTACAATCGACTAATTTTACAAGTGGCACATATGCCATTATGCAAAATGGATATAACCAGAAACGCTCGGGTGATGTATTGCTTAATTTTGCAATGGGATGGGCCGAACTGCCGGGAATAACAGAGGAGATTGCTGCTCCCTATGGTCACGACAGACGTGTTCCTTTAATTTGGTATGGCTGGAAAATAGGACGTAACTCCATCCACCGCCCTGTCGATCTAACCGATATTGCTCCAACAATCAGTACGCTCCTCGAAATT
>CAYMQP010000034.1:0-3143 GCA_964392505.1 uncultured Bacteroidales bacterium | reverse complement strand
GTATTTTATAAGTAGTATTGAAACCAGGCGTTTTTCTATATCAGACATAATAAAAAAAGTCAGGAGATAACTCTGTATCTCCCGACTTCCACAAAACTACTAACTAAACCAACTTGGGCAAAAAACCGTCTAACCAATTGAATCTATGGGCGTTTTCAGATTGTTTGGTTATTATATCTACAAGCTGATACGGCACAGAAACAGGTCTGGTTTAGAATATTAGATAAATCGTTTTTATTAGTTGACAAACGATTCATTTTAAACAATGAAAATTAATAGACGAAATTTATAAAAAAAAAATCTCAGTAGTAAAAAAGATATAAACAACTAGAAATCAAAGGTGACTTAAATTAATGCCTTTACCATGGGAACGAGTATATCGATATTATTTTCAATAGCATTTCCTACTACAATAATATCGGCTCCAGCCCTTGATATTTCATATACCTGCTCAGGTTTACAAATGCCCCCACCTACAATTAGAGGTAACGAAATGTTTCTCTTTACCTCCCGAATCAATTCAGTATGAGCAGGAACATTAGCACCACTTCCGGCTTCAAGATAAATAAGTTTATTACCCATAAATTCGCCGGCAAGAGCGGTTGCAACTACTAACTCATATTTATCGGAAGGAATTGGTTTTGTATTGCTAATATACTCGACTGCCGAGCCATTATCTTCGCCGATTAAAATATATCCGGTTGGAATAACCTCTAATCCAGATTTTTTCAGGAAAGGTGCAGCAAGTACGTGATTGCCAATCAGATAATCAGGATTCCTACCTGAAATAAGGGTAAGCAAAAGAACAGCATCTACTTCATTACTTAATTGTAATAAACTTCCGGGAAATAGCACAATTGGGATATTAGTATGTTGCCTGATAATTTCAAGAGTTGAATCAATACGGTCGTTTACTAAGCTCCCTCCCACCATTATCAGAGAAAGTTTCGATTCTTCTGCTGCATACAAGGTAGCAATAAGGGTATGCACAGAATATTTATCCGGATCAATCAGAAGTACTAGTTTTTTACCTGGTTTACTCAGTAAATTGTAAATTTTCACGTAGTGGAGTTTTTACAACAATATACTACAATATAGTTATTTATCGAAAAATAGTTAAGCTGAAACTTATCGTGCCAATATTTATTGTCGACCCAGCCTGTAATAATACCATATTCTTTTGGTTCAAAGGGTTCGATTGTCAGGTTTTTCTTAAAACTGATATCCTGTTTATCACATAGTTTATAAAGTGCCTCCTTGGCACACCAGTGAATATACAAATGATACATGCGCTTTTTTAGATCATTGGTTATATATTCATCCTCATTAATAAACCGATGTTGAATATCCGAGATCTTATGCGACATATATTCCAAATCGAGCCCGATCTTTCTTTTCTTACTAATCATGATGGCAGTAAGTGTACGTGAGTGCGAAATACTTAATCTGTAATCACTTTGATGCAGGTAAGGTTTCCTTTGGTCGTTATAGATTATCGGACCGCAAATTCCTATTAATTCCTTTAACAAAACCCTAACGCTGAGAAATTCGATTCTTCTTGCATCGCTGCCAAACTCTTTTAAACGTTCGTTCTCGCCAGGAAACAAATGTACCTTCGAGAGTAATTCATCATACGTCTCTTTAATTTCCCAAATACCAAATAAACAATCTTCCAGAAAAGTTTCCTTAAGGATAAGTGGCATACTTTTTCTACTCCCAAGTAAATGACTGTATCAAATGTACAATATCCTTCCGAAAAAATTGTATCGCCGGAGCCAGAGAATCCTTATTGGGGACTGTATTAAAATATAGTGAACCACACAGAAATCCAGAGGTGCTATCGGTTATATAGAAATTTACCGATGATGCGGCATTTCCCTCGATATCATATAAAATTCCGTATATATTCCGGTCGGGTTTATTTATGCGTGTTTCAATAATATCATCAGCTTTGATGATGTGTTTATATACAATCCGACGTACATCTTCTATGTAAGCCGAAAGGTACTTTTTGTTTAGAGTTTTGTATGTCAGGTGAATGGTTGCATTGTAATCATCAAAATCAATGTCATACCAGCACGGTTCCGAAGTATTTAGCTTAACATCATTAACTACGCCATATTTAGGATATTCGAATGTAAAATTACACTCACTCTCGAAGGTTTCATATTGTTTTTCAGGGAAATCGATTCGGAAATAAGCTCTTGGTTTAGGTGTAAGTGGTTTTTTGCATGCTGTTATTGTAATTGCAAGTATTACGCACACTATATATTCCAAATACAATCTAAATTTAAAATCCATGATATTTTTTACTGACAGGCCTAATTGTAACCTTTATTTTCTTTATACGCCGTTTATCAACCGACACTATCGAAAATACCAGATTCTTATAAGCCAGTTTATCGTCTTTCATGGGTATATCGCCACGAAGTTCAAGAATCAGACCAGCCAACGTATCAGCTTCTCCTTTTACGGCATCGAAAAATGTATCTTCAATTCCCAGAACCTTATACAAATCATTCAACAGAATTTTTCCTTCGAATATAAAATTATGGTTATCTATCTTCTCATAAGGAAGAGGTTCATCGTCCGATTCATCAGTAATTTCGCCAACAATTTCTTCCAGTATATCTTCAAGTGTCACAATGCCCGAAGTACCCCCATATTCGTCTACAACTACTGCCATGTGAATCCGGTTAGCCTGAAATTCCTTCAGTAAATCATTTATTTTCTTGCTTTCAGGCACAAAAAAAGAAGGCCGTATTAAAGATTGCCATTTAAAATTTGCGGGTTTACCCAAATAGGGCATCAGATCTTTAACATACAAAATACCCCTTATCTGATCAAAAGTTTCTTCGTATACCGGAATCCTCGAATATCCCGATTCATTAATAATATTCAGCAGTTCGTTAAATTTTGTATTTATTTCCACAGCAACTGTATCGACACGTGAACGCATAATATCACATACGTCAATATTTCCAAATTTCACTATACCTTTCAAGATATTTTTTTCTTCAGTAAGGTCGGGTTCTGTTAATTTAAGGGCATCCGACAAATCGTCGATGGAAAGATTACCTGCATGTCGGGAAAGCCGCTTATTAACTATCGAGGTAGAATAAATGAGAAATGAACTTATAGGC
>CAYMQP010000033.1:0-20613 GCA_964392505.1 uncultured Bacteroidales bacterium | reverse complement strand
GTTCTGACTGCCACTGGCAGCGATAAGCTTATTGCCATCAGGACTCCATGCAACACCATCAAAATAACTTCCATAAGCCTGCGTTGGGCCATTATTGTTGGTGTTGAAATCAGGATTGCCAACTACTACGTCGGCAGGCTGACCATCGGATATTGGCAATGTATACCATATTTTTACACATCTTCCTGTCTGCTCGGCAACGGCCAGCATACCTTTTGAACTAATGGCGCTATATGAAGGTCCTCTCAATATCGAATCACTTATATTGGTGTATTGAGACTGGAAATTGGGTTGACCTATTACTATTGAAGCATTCTCAAAATTTGTGAATGTTTGTTGTGAAATTCCATTTACAAGAAAAAGGAATAATAACGATAGTGTAGTTGTAGTTTTCATCTTTTTAAATTCTAATTTGATGAGCATTATTATATAGATGGATTATAAATCATATTTATATCTCATAACAAGCTCTGTATATGCATTACACGTATTTCCGATTATTTTTGTTTCAAGGAATAAGTTTCAATTTTGGAACAATAACATCATGACCAAATAATTATTTATATATATGATTGATTTATAGCAATTTATGTTAATATATTCAATCACCTTGAGTTTGTTTAGTACTGAAACAATTTTGATAAATAAATATTATGTGGTGATAAAAGATGGTTTTTATTCACAGATTTCAGAAGATAAAATTCATTTGGGATTATTATTATTTTGCATTGATTAAAATTGTAAGTTTTAATAATCATTTACTGATAAAGTGAGACTATTTAAAAGTATTTTCAAATCCTTGAATAAAGATGTATTTTTATCAAACAGCTTGTCATCATGCAAGAATTTTCCGGATACCGGGTCTTTTATTGGAAAAGAATTCATGCGAATGATCCATAACTTACCGGTACGACATTTAAAAATTCTTTGTATACTATTGTCGCTTAAGGAAGTGGAATCGGAAGGAATGTTAAGAATAAAAATACACCTAATATGCCAAGCTTGCACCTAATTTATTTTACTATTCAATTTTTATTTTCGACTTATTATCAAAAAGAGCAACAATAATACATGAAATAAATACCATAACATTAAATATTTCCATTATTTATTTTGCCTAAAATCCTCAAACTATTACACGTTAAATTTCCTGCTGATAAAAAAATTTTTATGCTTATGAATTGCAAAAGTTATGCTTATAAAAATTTTTTCTATAGGCATAAAACAATATGACTGTCTTTATATAAATTAATTACTCCGACTCCTCGTATAGAACACGGATGTTATCGAATGCAAAGTAGATATAATCGATTTCTATACTTTCAGGCGGAGCCCAGGGATTTACAAATACCCACTGTATTCGGTTATAATCTGCCATATCGCTCCATATGCTCATTGGAACATCGTTTTGGGTCCATTCACTCAAAGAAATTTTATATGTGATCCATTTGCCATGTGTACTGAAATCAATCCTGTCGTCAGCACTGGTACCCCATTCCTGTAAATAGTATGAATAGGATTGCAGCCAGTTGCCTTCAGCATCAGTTTCGGCAAATTCAAGTTTATAAAATCCCGAATTCCATATACCCGTTATATTCATTTCAAATTTAAGATACAAGTTTTCAGCGAGTGAACCGCCTTCTATTTCATCGGGCAATGATCCGATAGCTAGTGGCATAGCTGTAGGATCGACCCACCAGTTACCCGTACCAACGTTTTCAGCAGTCGCTCCAAAATAATTACCGCTAATCACAGGAAGAGTGGCTTGAGCGGGTGTTACAGGTTGACGTCCCCAGTCAAGAAAGTTAAGTGCATCAAAATCATTGATCATAACACTTACTGTATCTCTGAAATATCCCGATTCGCTAGTTCCTCCAAGTGTAACTACCCGAATAGGACCTGGATTAGAAGCACCTTCAGGCACAATGACAGTACATTCCCCACCATCGGATGATGTAGCCAATACCTCACCAGGGAATTCTCCCGGAAATATTACTGAATCAACTGCAAAGAAATAACGACCTGTAAGTACTATTGTATCACCCGCGAGGGCAAACTCATTTGTCATTGTAAAAATTTCAGCCGGAGGGGCATAGACAATAAAATTACTGTAGCTATCTTCTCCGTATCTGGTTACCACCCTTACAGTATTTGGTGCTAGTGAATCAGTTCCTATGTTAGGAGCCCCCGCAGGTATTTGAACTACGATATTGTTTTCACTTACATAAGTCGGATTAAATACCGCCTCAAACTCGTTGAAATAGATCTCCTGGGTTGTAGTAAATCCTGAACCCTGAATTACTACCCAGCTCTCCAGGCCAGCTCCTTGTATTTCAACATCGGCCATTTCAGGATCAATCAAACGTATATTAGTGATTACCGGTGGATCGGTATTTTCTCGATCACAGGATATAAATAAGCCATTAATAATCAGGACCATAACTATGGTACTAACTGTCCATTGTATATATTTATTTATTTGTTTCATTTCATAATGTTTATTATTTCCTATTCGCCAAAATCGAATGGCACAGGAGGTTCGTTAAACATTGGATTCTGTAATACTTCCGATTCAGGATAAGGTAACTGCATTTTTGAATTAGGAGGCGAATAATAATCATCCTCCATATCATCAGGTGTGCCGGGTAAAAAACGGCCTCTATTCTGTGTGGCAATGTAATCAAGTGTTGCATTCGGATCAAAATACCACCAGGCTACTATTTCGAACCAGGTATTACCTTCCAGCGCCAATTCACGACGTTTTTCGTCAAAAATATTTCTAAATGTTAATGACCCCAATGCAGAAACTCCCGCACGAGTGCGAACACGATTAAACGATTCCAGTGCATCAGCATCGGTGGTTGATTCCTGATTACCAAGTATTGACTCGGCATGTATTAATAACACTTCGGCGAATCGAAGTATGTAAGTATTATTTCCTGCCGACATAAATCTTACCTGTCCATCATTGTCTTCAGGACGACCAACAACATATTTCTTAATATTAGCTCCATCATATTCATGTGTATATCCGCCCTCACTTTGGATTAACTCCGGGTAGTGATCACCTGGCATCATATAGGTAGCTTTCCTCCTTATCTGATCCTGAGGCGAATACATTTCTGAAAGGCCTATAGTTGCTGTAATAGCACCTCCCCATCCATCGCCAACATTAGTAATAGAACCCTCAACGGCAAAATAAGCCTGAAAAGAATTCCCATCGCCATAATTACCTGCAATCCACTGCCAGGCAAATATCGATTCAATATTGTTATCATTAGCCGTGAGAAATAAATCGGGATAATCGTCCATGAGGTCATAAGGTCCATTAGTAATAACATTTTCCGAATAATACCTTGCACTATCGAGCATCGACTGATTACGGGTACCGTTGGTAGAATTGTAACCCGAGTAAGTTAGGTAAACTTTTGCCAGCATTGCTTTGGCCGACCAAGATGTTACCCTTCCTGGTTCAGGATCGGTTTCAGGAAGATATTTGACTGCATAGTTAAGATCATTAATAATGTACTGATACACATCCTCAACCCGATTCAAGGGTACAATATAATCATTCGCAAGGGCAATATTATCTTCGATTATAGGAACAGCACCCCAAAGTCGAACCAAATAAAAGTATGCGACCGCTCTCATGAAACGTGCTTCTCCAATAACCTGAAGTTTTTGTGTTTCCGTTATATTATCGGATGACAGTTCCTGGATATTCCGGATATGTAGATTGGCATGACCTACGACTCGATAAAGCGAAGCCCAACCTGAACCTATTGTCTGGTCAAGTGATGTATAAGTAAAATAAACAAAATCTTCATACGACCAGGGATTTATCATATTGCCTCCCAAGCAATCGCCAAAACTAAACGAGCCCTTATCGTTATATTCAAACCATGCTGTACTATATAAAGGCGCTATAGCTGCCCGTAATTCTTCGTACGACTTGTAGAAGGTATCCATAGTAAGAGCATCCATTGGTTCACGGTCAAGGAATTCCTCACCGCACGAAACAAGGAGAATAGCTATTACCAGTATTACAGTTTTATTTTTTATTTTATTAATTGTCTTCATAAAAAAATCTCCTATTTGATTGCATTAAAAATCAACATTCACTCCAAATAAAAAGGTTTGAGCCGAAGGGTAACGGCCTTCGTCGACTCCCGATTTTAGGACATTCTGTCGCTGAGCACCAATCTCCGGATCATATCCACTATATTTTGTGAACGTAAATAGATTCTGAGCTTGCAGATAAAACCTGATCCTTGCCAGACTTATCTTAGAAACTATTGCATCAGGTAATGTATACCCTATTGTTAAGTTTTTTATCCTGATATAGGAACCATCCTCGATATACCTGTCAGATATTCTACTATTCTCATTAGGATCGCCAGTAACAATTCTTGGTACAGAAGTTTCGGGATTGATAACGTAAACATTATCCAAATCGTCAGTACTTCCTTCCGTATCGATTAATCCCAATCGGGCATAATCAGTAACCGACGCCAACATGCCTCGCCGCGACATGGGATTCTCGTTAGTTCTTTTTAACTGGTTGAATATTTTATTACCGTAAGTACCATTTAAATAAAGGGTAATATCAAAATTCTTATAGGTTATTGAGTTATTAAGACCAAAAGAAAATTTAGGTTGTGGATTACCGATAAATACCCTATCGCCTTCACTAATACTGTCGTTACCATCGACATTCACAAAACGAATATCACCAACCCAAACGGAAGTTTCCGGATCGATACCAATATCAGCCCCGGCAGTATGCACTCCATTTCTTATAGCTTCGGCATTTTCAAACAGTCCGTCGGTTTGATATCCAAATAACTGCCCAGCAGGTTCGCCAACAATAGTTCTCGAAATAGTTTCAACACCAATCGATTCGTCGATTATGCTTCCCGATGTTACCAAGTTGGTTATTTTATTCCTGTTGATTGAAAGTGTAATTCCGGACCTCCATAATATACTCCGATCGATATTCACTGTATTTAGCGTAAATTCCAGCCCCTTATTCTCCAGGCTTCCAATATTCACAGCAGGAGGTTGAATATATGCCACTGTCCAGTCGAGGTCGGTGGCTGTATAAAGGGGCATAGGAAGAAGCAGAAGTAAATCGTCTGTTTGTTTCAGGTATGCTTCTGCAATAAATTCAATACGATTCCGGAACATAGCTAAATCGACTGCGGCATTATATCCTGTTTGTGATTCCCATTTTACATCCGGATTAGGTAAATTCGCCAGCAGGAATCCCGGACCATATGCTGTAGGCCAGTTACCCATTGTTGAGCCATACCTGTAGCTTCCTATATTATCATTTCCGGTTTGGCCAAAACTTAAGCGAAGTTTTAAATTTGAGATGGACGAAACATTTTTCATAAACGATTCCTCGCTGATTCTCCAGGCTGCTGCAACCGAGGGAAAATAACCCCATTTATTATTAGGTCCGAAATTAGAAGATCCATCGGCACGGAATGTAGCTGTTAACGTATATCGATTATTATATACATAAATTAACCGGCTAATATAGGAAAGTGCAGCTCCTTCACTTCGTTGACTGTATGCCTGACTTTCGTCGATATCGCCTGCATTGACTTCATGTATTGTATTCGTTAAAAAGTTCTGTCTATAAGCAGCGATACTTTCCAAGACACTCTCTCTTGCTTCCTGTATAGCTTGGACAGTAATGTCGTGTTTTTCAGCAAATATTTTCTTATAGGTCAGAATATTTTTTAATGTCCATTCGGTATAAGTCTGAACTTCGCGGCGTGATGAATTAACCGGAATACTAACAGTCCCATACTCATCCCTGGGAGTGAACTGATACTTATTTGTAAAAGAAATGTTGGTTCCAAATTCAGATCGAAAACTTAAGGATTTAAAGAGAGTCAATTCTCCGTAAAGGTTTGTCAGCAACTGTGTTCTTTTTTGATCATTCTCCCTATCAAGAGCTTCTGCAATCGGATTGGTAATTCCAAAAGCTTCCGAAGGGCCACCCCAGCTTCCATCGGGATTTCGTATCGGAATATCGGGCGATTGTTCAATAGCCGTACTAAGTAAATTAGACTCACTTATAGTTATTCGCTCGCTTGTACGACTTGCACTTGTGCTGGCACCTAGAAAGAGCCAATCCCTTGTTTTACTATCAACATTCAGGCGAAAGGAGTATCTTTTAAAATTGGAGCCAATAACAATTCCGCCCTGATCGAGAATTCCTCCCGAAAGCATAAAATTAGTATTTTCATTCCCTCCGGAAAGAGTCAGATTATGGGTTTGTTGTGGTGCCGGGCGAAACATTTCTTTCTGCCAGTTGGTACCTTCACCTAATACGCTGGGATCGGCAAATTCTGGTTTTGATCCCCATCCTAATATCTCCTGCCGCTCGTTTAAAAACTGGGCATATTCCTGTAAATTGAGAACATCAACATATTTTGGCAATTGCTGTATCCCATAATTGCCCTCATAACTAATCCGTGCTTCTCCTGATTTTCCTCTTTTTGTGGTGATAATTACCACACCATTTGCTGCCCGTGCACCATAAATTGCCGTTGCTGAAGCATCTTTCAGCACTTCCATCGATTCAATATCGTTTGGATTTATTGTAGCCAGGGCATTCGTACTATTTCCCGTATATCCGCTTACAGGTAAGCCATCGATTATGTACAGCGGTTCGCTATTACCATTCAGAGAATTAATTCCACGTATCTGTACTGTAATTCCTCCTCCCGGTTGACCTGAATTTTGTGTTACCAAAACTCCGGCAGCTCTTCCCTGTAACACCTGATCGAAAGAAGTAGCATTAGCTTTATTTATTTCTTCCGAGGTTACCGATACAACCGATCCGGTAAGATCGCTGCGCCTCATGGTACCATAACCTATTTTTACTACCTCATCGAGCTGTGTGATATCCTGCTTAAGTGTCACATTATACGTGCTTGCAGTACCTACAACAAGAGTAGCCGTTTTATATCCAATGAATGAAATCTGAAGTACGTCTCCTTCATTGGCGTTGATGGAATAAATTCCGTTAATATCGGTAATAGTACCGGTTGTGGTACCCTTAATTGCAATGTTGGCTCCCGGAACAGGTTCGCCGGTTTCGGCAAATACAACAGTTCCCGTAATGGTGCGCTCATCCTCCTGAGCGTATAAATTTGAGATACCAACTATTAGCAAAAGTAAAGGCATAAAAATAACTACCTTTAATTTGCCAGGCATACTAATTTTTATTAAGGACATATGTTGTTTTATGTCCTTCTTTTTCCAACCTTTTCTCATAGTATTATGCGTTAGTATAAATTGTTAGTTTGGATTATTTATTTATTGAATAGGATTATGAATGGATTGGTGGCAGTTATATTTGATTATTTTCGATTAGTAATGATGTGATATACAATATTTAAAAATATCGTATCCCCATAAAATCTAATAGGGAATCTCTTATTGTTCTCTATTCATATTTATTCCTCACTTAAAGATAATGTAACCTCCTCACTTTGGTAAGTTATCATTTCAGGAACTGTGATTACCATTGAGAAACCTACCGGCTTCTCCTTGTTTACATTTATTACTCCGATATTTCTGGTTTCAGGCATACCTTCAAACATTCCCTGTTGTTTGAAAATAATAAGTTTTTGTTCACTCTCCGACCATGAGAAAGGAAGCAATCCAAAATCTCCCTTCTCATAATTATAGTTGATATTTTCATCTTCATATAGATCAAATACCGCATCGGATCCCTGATATATCCATAGTATAAGTTCTTCGTTATTACGTTCAAGAGCATATTCAACTTCAGGACCTATGGGGATAATGGAACCTTCTTTTACATAAACGGGTATCCTCTCATAAGGGGCATCGGCTATAATGGTTTGACCTCCTTCATAATATTCTCCTGAGTAAAAATCGTACCATCCCTGTCCGGCAGGCAGGTATACCCTCCTTTTTCTGGCTTTATATTCGTAAACCGGGCACACCATTATAGATGGGCCAAACATATACTGATCACCAATATTCAATACATTTTTATCATTCGGAAAATCCATAACCAGTGCTCGCATAATGGTATAATCGGTTCGATAAGTGTTCCCTTCAAGGGTATATATGTATGGCATTAGCCTGTATCTAAGTTTATCATAATAAAGCATCGATTTATAGGCCGGATGATCCTCGGGAGCAATATTGAATATTTCACGAAATGGATACTGACCATGCGATCGGAATAAGGGACAAAAAGCTCCAAACTGGTACCAGCGTGTATTCAGCTCGCGCCATTCTTCAAGATCTTCTCCTTTAGCATTCTCATATCGTCGTTCAACTGAAAATCCTCCTATATCGGTCGTCCAGTTTGGTATACCTGATAACGAAAAACTTAAACCTGCGGAGATCTGTGCTTTCAGATCGTACCAGCGCGATGCAACATCGCCACTCCAAGTAGCAGAAGCATATCGCTGCTGCCCTGCATAAGCCGAACGGGTAAGAATAAACACACGTCTATCAGGATCGACGCTTCGCTGACCTTCATATACTGCTTTTGAATTCATTAGCGAAAAAGCATTGTAATATTCGGCCGAGGGGCCAAGATATAATGGCGACATTAGTTTCTTCCGAGCAGCAATTGAAGTATTGGAAAGTATATCAGGTTCAGTGGCATCCATCCACCAGGCATCGAAACCTTTGGTATATAGCTTTTCTTCCATCGACTTCCAGAAATATTTCCTAGCTTCAGGATTGAAAACATCGTAGAAGGTTGATATATATCCTACCCAATCCTTTTGCTGATTTTCGACATTCGTTTTATACACCCATCCTTTTTCATTCATGGTATTGTAATTCACCGTTCCCACATATAATTTGGGCCATATTGATATCATAATCTGTGTATTTAACTCGTTATGTAATTCATCAACCATTGCTTTAGGATTGGGAAAACGTGTAGTATCAAAATTATGATCTCCCCATTTATCTCTTGGCCAGTAAAACCAGTCGAGTACAATATTATCGATAGGAATGTTACGCTCGCGGAATTCTCTGACAACACCGAGCAACTGCTCCTGGGTATGATATCGCTCCCGGCTTTGCCAGAAACCCATAGCCCATTTGGGCATAACAGGACTTTTTCCCGTAAGGATACGGTATCCTGAGATAACCTCATCCAGATTTTCGCCTGCTATAAAATAGTAATTAATCCCATTAGCCACTTCCGACCAAAGTGAGAGTTTATTTTGTTCTACCGGATCAACAGGATTCTTATATTTTAAGGCAATGAAACTTTCTCCCGCATCAGGGATCCATTCGATTTTAACGGGGTATTTCCTTCTTGTTTCCATTTCCAGCTCGATAAGACGTGACCATGGGTTCCATACCTGCCTCCAGCAATTGAGAACTAACTCTCCATCGAACCAGAACTTCAAGTAGCCTGCCGAATACATTGAAAATTTGTGTATTCCTGTTTCATTCGGTTCAATAAATCCTTTCCAAACCACTTTACCCTCAGCCATCGGGAATTCCTTTGGAACCTTAGGTATATCCTCGAGGTACTGATAATCAATCACATTTTCAGTTCTTGTAAGGTATACTGTATTCTCATCGTTTCTGTTAGTATACCTGGCTAATAAGCCTCCGATTTGTCCATCTTTCGAATAGAGTTTTAAGGATGATATATCTTCATAATCGCGTGGATCGCCGAACTTCGAGTATGAATAATTATCCCAGAGGATTCCGTAATTTTTATTTGAAATCAGGAAAGGCACTACCGCAACAATATTATGTTGATATAATTCCACATCCTTTCCTTTATAATTCATCAACGCATGCTGATGCTGGCCGAGACCGTAAAAGGCTTCATCGTCGGGTGATTCGAATATCTGCCGTATTGTGTAATACTTTTTACCCTCTAACTCAATTGGAGTAAAATATTTACCTCCGCCCACCTGCTCCATGAGTTTATTGTCGCCCTGTTTATCTAAAAATGTAATTTCACCCGTTTGTTTTTTAATATTTACTTGCAGGTAATCAGTTGATAATAATAATTCGGAATCAGTACTCTTAACATCCCAATTCACTAGTGATTTTGGATAATCAACAATCATCAAACTCTCAGCAAAAAAATCACTTCCCTCAGGTAATGCCTGAACATGAACGACCTTATCGTTGATTACCTGTATTTTAAGTTTATAAGTTTGGGTTTTGTCTTTAATATTTAGAACAATTCCATCTTCGGTTTTTTTATAATCTTTATTGTAACATGAAACAAGGAAGATTGAAATTATAAGCAAAAAAACAAGGTTTTTTTTCATTATTACTATATGTTTATTTTAAGGTATTCTCATGATATCCGGTGATCCAAACTGGTTAATCCAAATTTATTCAGACACCCCGCTTTGTTCAAAGCCTCGTTTTCTCATGTCGATTAAGTTATATATTTTTTATAAGTTATATATATTTTATATGATGAGGTTATGGATAGTATCATTGTATGCAGATTGGCAGACATGAGTTGTTTATGGTACCCATACCAAATTAAACGAAAATACCTAATTAGTCAGGTAACTCAGGATATATTTGTTTCTTATTGACAGCTCGTTTGTTAACAATTGACACTATTGACCTCTTATTACTATCACAAAGCTAGTTTCGCTCCAGATTATTAATCGCCAAACCAGATTGAGGAATTAACGGTAAAGATGAATAAATAAATTAATAGTGTATTATGAGAAATATTATAATACCATTATTATAAATACAATTCCGCAGGCAATGATAACCAGTAACACAACTTCTGCAACACGTATAGTTTTAATTAACCATCTGTTTTGTGTTCGGTATATCTTCAAAATAAAATTTCTGATCATATTGTATTTATAATTAGTACTAAAGAATTACAAATAAAACAGTTTTAGTATTCTTATCGAGAAAAAAATGTAAATGAAAAATGTACTAAATGATAAGTCGGTAAAGGATTTGGATGTTTGGTTAAGCAACAACTTATTTAACTTACATTATTAGGATAACAGATTAAAAAATTAATTCTAACTATCTTTTTTGGTATTTCCATATTGCGAGGGTAACACTCCAAACTCCGTTTTAAAATACCTCGAAAAATAACGTGGATCGTTAAATCCTACCTCATAGGCTATTTCCGATACTGTGAGCTGGCTTTTTCCTAATAACTGGGCAGCTCTTTTAAGACGCATAATGCGAATAAATTCAATGGGAGTTTTACCTGTGAGGGCCGTGAGTTTTTTATAAAGAT
Organism: uncultured Bacteroidales bacterium; assembly: GCA_964392505.1. Lineage (GTDB taxonomy): Bacteria > Bacteroidota > Bacteroidia > Bacteroidales > UBA10428 > UBA10428. The sequence goes on along the minus strand of CAYMQP010000033.1, from coordinate 9,344 downwards.
GAACCCGGCTCATACCCAATTCCCTGCTTAACTTTTCGACCGAGAAATCTGGATTGGCCATATTATCTTCTACCAGTTTTAATGCTTTTTCAATAAGCTTTTCATCAAGTGAGGTAATTCCAATTTCTCCCGGTTCGATTTTAAAATGTTTCTGGAAAGAATTGCGGATTCGTTCCCTCTGTTCAATCAGGTTGCTCATTCGCGATTCCAGCATTTCGAAACTAAATGGTTTGGTTATATAATCGTCGGCACCGGTTTCAAATCCTTCCAGTTTTTTCTGTTCCGACATCCGGGCGGTCAGTAGTATTATAGGTATATGTGATGTATTAGGATTTGATTTTAACTGCTGGCATAATTCAAAACCATCAATAACCGGCATCATAACGTCACTCACAATTAGGTCGGGCAAATTACTGATAGCAGCGGAAATTCCCTCTTTTCCATTGCTTGCTTCTATAATGGTGTATTTTGATTTTAGATTATCCTTTAAGTAAAAGCGGAAATCATCATTATCCTCAACAAGCAATACTGCTGCCTTTCTTTTTCCTTCGTCTGCTTTAAAAGTCGGCTCTTCATTCTCAGGAATCCATATTTTTTCAGGTAAATCGGCCAATTCGGATGACTGCTGCTTAGGTACGGGACTCAGCGGAAGAATTATGGTAAAACAACTTCCTTTGTCGGGCTCACTATCGACTGTAATAGTGCCATTATGAAGCTGAACAAATTCTTTTGTTAATGATAGTCCAATTCCACTTCCCTGGCTTACTATATGTTCGGGAATTTCGTTTTGGAAAAACCGATCGAAAATTCGGTTAAGATTTTCGGGAGGTATTCCAAGACCGGTATCGATAACTTTTAGTGTTATATAATCGGGATCAGGTTTTTGTTCTTCAGGTTTTAGTATCTTTTTATCTCCCGGTTTAATAACTAAATCTATTTTGACAGTTTTTCCTTCAGGAGTGAATTTAAATGCATTTGAAACCAGGTTGAATACAATTTTTTCGAGCTTATCATGATCGAACCAGGTAAAAAATTCCTTATGTGACGTTATGTATTCAAAGCGAATATGCTTTCTTTCAGCTAGATCTGTAAATGTCTGGTATATTTCATCGATGAATAATACAATATCGCCATATGCAGGTTTAAGATTTATCTTCTGAACCTCCATACGTCGAAAATCGAGAAGCTGGTTTACCAGGTTAAGTAATCGCCTAGCATTCCGATAAATTAGCTTGAACTGAGATTTTTCCTCATCATCTTGCGATTTCTTCAGCAACTTCTCAAGGGGTGAAATAATAAGTGACAGGGGAGTTCGAAACTCGTGACTTACATTAGTGAAAAACCTGATCTTTAGCAGATCGAGTTCATGCCGGCGCCTAGCTTCCTGTTTCTCATGTTCATTTCGAACTCGAATACGTTCTTTTAAAAGAACCAGGTATCGTAATGTAATTAAGGCTGCAAGTAGAAAAACGAAATAACCGAAAATAGCTGCTTTTGTTTTCCAGAAAGGCGGACGAACTATAATCTTCAGACTTGCACCTTCGGTGTTCCAAACATTATCGTTGTTGGATGCCCTGACCCTGAAAACATATTCTCCCGGATCGAGGTTTGTATAGGTAGCTTTTCTATCGTCCGATGAAGCTTGCATCCATTCCCTGTTAAATCCTTCAAGCATATATTCATAGTGGTTTTTTTCGGGATGAATATAATTGAGCGCAGCAAACTCGATCGAAATAACATCTTCGAAATGCTTCAGGTGTAGCTCCGATGTCTGAAACACTGATTTCTCCAAAAGAACACGACCATTAATTTTTTGTCCAATTCCAACACTTTTATTGAAAATCTGGAAATTGGTAATTACAATATCGGGAGGTTCGGTGTTGAAAGTTAATGTGGCAGGATCGATAATGTTAAATCCGTCGGGGCCTCCAAAAATTAGTTCGCCTTTACTGGTTTTAAAAGCAACACCTTCATTAAACTCTTTTCCTTGCAGTCCATCAGATTCGCTATAGTTAGTGAATGTTAGTTTATATTTACCATTCTCAATATGTTTGTTGTAACTAATATTAGTGATTCCACTCGTTGTGCTGGCCCAGATACTACCCTGATCATCTTCGAGTAAAGCAAGAATATTATTGTCGGGTAATCCATCTTCGATATAGTAACGGTAAAAGGTACTGATTGTAGGTTCGAAAATAGTGAGCCCCTCTTGTGTAGCCATCCAGATAAGGCCCCGTGAATCGACCACGAGTGAACTTACTACATTATGGCTCAAACTGTTATTATTGGATGGAATATGCGAATAAAGATAGAAAGTTTTATTCTTCGGATTGTATCTTTCTACTCCATTGGCGGTACCAATCCAAATATTACCCTGTTTATCCTTGGTGAGATGTAAAATATAATCGGAATGGATGGAATTAGAATCCTCTGACTGGTAATGCCGAAAGGTCTGTGTTTCACGGTCGAATAAATCGAGACCACCTCCCAATGTACCTATCCATAAGTTTTTCTGCGAGTCCTCCAATATTTCCCATACCCGATCGTTCGATATAGAATTCGGATTTTCAGCATTATTCCGATAATGCGTAAAAACCTTGCCATCAAACCGATTCAGACCTCCATAATATGTACCAAGCCATAAAATCTTTTCACTGTCATACAGCATACTTACGATAACATTGTGACTTAGCGACCGCGGATTGTCCGGATTATGACGATAGGAAATGAATGTATTGTTTTTACGATCGAAATAAACCAACCCTTTTCCATTCGTGCCTATCCACAGATTGCCTTTTTCATCTTCCTGAAAACAGTTTACATCGTTAAAAGGCAAGCTGTTTGGATTATTTGGCTGGTGCTGATATAATTTAAACTTATATAAATTTTCATGATAATAACATAAACCTTTCTTAAAGGTCCCCACCCAAATAATGCCCTCATCATCTTTATAAAGAGTGGTAATACTATTTTGACTCAAACAGCGTGAATCGTCAGGATTATGCTGAATAACGCGAACACTGAAATCTTTTTTATCTATCAGATTAATCCCTCCGTGATCGGTTCCAACCCAGATTATTCCTGCATTATCCTGTACAACCGAGTTTACTATATCATTATTTAACCTGAATTTTTTTGAATTCTGATGGAAATGCCGATGGGTATATGTTTTAGTATCGAAAAGAAAAAGTCCTTCATCACTGCTGCTTGAATAAATCCAAAGATCATTATTGCTGTCGATATATAAATTGAGTTCCCTCCACTCGGGATATAATTCCTGTAAGAAGCGGGTTCGATATACTACTTTGAATGTTTTCCCATCGAGTTTTTCTAGAATACCATAGAATCCTAATAACCAAATGTTGCCATCAGAATCCGTAACTACCGAGCTAATTGATCGATTATCTATCGATGTTGTATCGGCAGGATTATTCCGGAGATGAATAATAGAATCGGCTTGGATATTATATATGAATAATCCGTATTGATCGCATATAAACCAGATATTGCCGGCACTATCCTGAAGAATACGTGAAATATTATTTAATGGTACCTCGGTATCTTTATGAAACAATTCGTTATCGTGTGAGAATTTTTCGGTTGACGGATCATATATAATAAAGGAATCCATGGGAGTGATCCATAATTTACCGGTATAATCCTCAAAAATTCTCTGTATTCTGTTGTCGCTTAAGGAAGTAGAATCGGAAGGAATATGCTTGAATATTTTAAATGTATAACCATCGAACCGGTTAAGTCCTGAATTGGTGCCAATCCATACAAAGCCATGACTATCCTTGTAAATACTATGCACCTGATTATGTGACAATCCCTGATTGATATCGATACGTGTAAAGCTATATTCAATCGTTTTATCGATACCAGACAGACCGATGGGCTTCAATACTAAGTAAAGTGTAATCAAACACCAGTATAAATGCCTTAAATTCATTGCGTATCAAAGATACTTAATTCCAAGCTCCCTGAAAACCAAATTAACCTGCCTGGAGCATAATTCATCAGGTAAAATATTATTTACGCCGTTCATATTGTACAGAAAAATCAATGAGAGTAAAAAGAAAAATAACACAGGTGAGAAAAGCAAAGATCAACATCACACCAACCATACCTTCTATATCCTTTATGATTCCAATCAATAAATTCCCTATGGTATGGCCAATGCCAAAATAAAGACCCCATATAAACGACTGAGCAGTTGCGTGACGACTCCTGGGCAATTGGCTGTGTATATAATCCACCACTCCAACCAATAAAAATGATAATGTTATACCCTGTAAAGCGCACGCTCCCAACGCAACAGGTATGGAAGGAACCAAAGCATACATAAATAATCTTATAATCATAATCATCATTGAGATCATAATTATCATCCTGGAACCGAATCGTTTAAGTAGACGGTTGCCCAGAATAAAAAATGGTAATTCACTTAATGCCTGAATGGTGTATGCAATACCAATTATGGAATTATCGGCTCCAAGCTCGGAAAAATATAAATTAATGTAGGCATTAACTGGAGAACTTGCAATACCATAGAAAAATACAATGAAAAGAAAGATAAGTAATCCACTATTGTTAGTAATTTCTTTGAATTTTATACGCTCAAAGTGCGGTTTATAAAGTACTGTTGATGAACTCTTAGGTGTACGAAGAAAAAATATAGTAATAAAAAAGAGCACAGCAGTAATTGGAAAAACCATTTTTAAGCTCAACGATAGAAATATATACCCTCCTATTATTGAGGCTACTGCCCATCCAAACGATCCCCATAAGCGTAGATTACCATAGTAAAACCGATGGTCCGAATCGGAAAACTGAACTGCTAGCGCATCTACCAGAGGTCCAAGCGGATGATGGAAAACGCTTAACAGTATAACATAAACCATCAACCACCAGAAATTTAATACATAACCCAATCCCAGCAGAATAATTCCCGACACCAATACTGCTATTCGTAAGGTAGGTCTGATACCTTTTTTATCGGCTATTATGCCCCAAAAAGGCACAATAATAAATATGGTAGCCTGCATCAATGCATTGATTGTACCTATTTCAACACCGCTGAAATTATTCTCCTCCATATACACATTATAAAATACCTTCCAGGTGGCAAATCCCATGTACAATATGAAATAAATCGATTTAACCTTTCCTCCTGTCATGATGCTCTATTCATTGCTATTATGCAACCAGCAAAGTAAAGCAAAAGTATTTGATAAGCTTAAACATATCGATCCTTATCAGTTTCAGAATGAATATAAACTTTCTTACTACATATAATTTTTCTGTGAATTATATTAAATTCATAGCGCATATTAAACAGACTGACGATGGAGGAACTTTTTATGAAATGGCGCCCCGATTTCAATCTGGGTATTGAAGAAATTGATGAACAACATAAGAAGATTGTGGAGTTAATTAATACGCTAAACGAAGCCTTTATGAAAAACGAAGCCCGGGGAAAATTAAGTACTATACTTGAAGAAATGACCCGGTATGCCGATTATCATTTTCAAACCGAAGAAAAGCTTTTCAGCCAGTATCATTATCCCTTTACCCATGAGCATATGAATCTTCATGAAAACTTCAGGAAAAAAGTTGTTCAATTTACCGAACAATTTGAGCAGGGTCATCCTGTTACCTTCCGGGTTTTGGGTTTTCTTCGTAAATGGCTTACCAATCATATCCTCGATGTCGATCGGGAATATGTTGATATTGTGCGGGCAGGTAATAAGTAAATCTTCAGATTAGAAATATCCTCGAAAATATTGATTTACTATGCTGAATGGCAAAAAATAGTCCATTTCCAAAACTATGTGTTTTTCATTTAAACATTTCTCTTGGTATTATTATCGAATTTTTTACCAAGATTTGCCTTGGTATTAATAATAATGCGAATCACCAGATCGTTTCGTGGATTAAATGAACCGGAGAATTGAATTGTACGAGCATGATTGTTTTTTATTTCCAGTCTTAAATAATACGAACTATATAAAGCCTTGTACAACCTGAAATCATTTATTTTGTTGTAATTAATAAGAATATCCCTTAGAAAGGGATTAAATGGTGCCGTAACAATAAAATAATCTGAATAGAATATGAAGGTTTTAACATTAAATAACGAAACCATATAAACTAATATCCCGAACACAATAATCATTATAAATTTATCTAAAGAGTTATTTTCCGAAATATCTAGGTAAATGAAAACAAGTATAAGATAAGCGATAAATAACGATACTCTGAAGAATGAAATACTAGTACGAAAACCTTCTGATAAATCGAAGAAATTAGCCTCTTCAATTGAAGAGATGCTTTTCAATATTCGGTTTTTTTTATTGAAAACAGAAAATATTATTTCTGTAAGGTAGATAAGAACCTCAAGAAGGAATAATGCTACTATATATTGTATTTCCCGCATATTTAACTATATAAGAAATACAATTGAGAGCAGAACATTACTTATACAAAGCTAGCGAATAGAAATCTTAAAAAAAAGGATGCCAATTCCCTATTAGCTAAAGTCAAATGCCAAAAGCAAATGCTTATTTACTATAACCGGAGGGTGTTATTCGTATTTCGAATATCTGATTTCGATCCCAATTTTTCCAATAATATAAAGCAAGATTTCTAACTAAAGCCCAATATATATCATTATTTAATCCGTATATACTGTTCAACTCAGTAATCTGCTTTTTGATCCTATTCCGATATTCATCTTTAAGTACCAGTTCTATTGTTTGGCCCAGATACGTGAATTCGGCTCCCGGATAAGGCTCGTTTTCCAAGTCGATATGCATTAACCCATGCCCCAATGTTGCTCCAGTGCTAACCTGAAGGCCGTCATTCATGCAACTTATGGGCTGTTTTTGACCTGCATGAGAATGAATAATCAGCTCATCAACTCCTGCAGCAAAATATTCCCGAGCCCTGATTCCCATTTTAGCACCAACAACAGCATATACTCCTACATGCCTGTGTAATTCATTTGCTATTACTTCGGAAATCCATTCTTCTTTACCATAATTACTTATAGTTTGCATCATAATCGATCTTACATCATCCTGATAATCTGATGAATCTAAAGGAAAATATTCCAATACTTGGTTTTGGTTGACCACATTCCCTGTAACTATTTGTATCAGTTTATCATTCAATTCTAAACTTGAATCAGGTAAAAATCTATGGCATATGCTATTATCAAGAGTATCGCTTGAAAAGTAAACCGGGTATTGCAGAAATATAACGGCTGATTCGTCATACCATCGATTAGAGAATGGCGTATCTTGTATGCTCAAACTCTTAGTAATGTTTTTCGCATAGGAATTTTGAACGGAATCCAGTAATCCAACCAATTTTTCATTGTAGATTGATTCTCCAATGCCACCATTAATCCTGTGAAGAAGTAAGTTTTGATGCTCTGTTAAATATTTATAGGCAGTTGGATTAACGGAATAATTGAAGTTACTGGTATCCAATTGCAAATCGGTTGTCCAGATTATCTGATTTATTCTTTGTTCAAATAAAGGAATCTCCCGATGACAGATTGCCGGCGTACTTAGACTACCCAGGCAAATAAGTGTGATACTTTCATTAGACTTACTTATAATGTAATTAACTACATCAATAGCAGATCGCTGAAAAGCAATATCGGCAATTGTATCTCCCCATGCAAAATTTAAGGCTGGTGTACAGTTCCTAATCATGGAAGTTGAATCGGCATTTATTCCCACCAGTAATCCTTCGTGATGAAGTTGCTGTAAAAGACTCCTAATCTTGATATATACATATTCGGCTCCAATAACACCATTTGAAGTTGTTATAGCTAATACGCGCACATCAGGTGAAGCCAATAGGAAATTTATAGCACGGTAATCATCAAATCCTCCATCAGTATCAATGATAACATAATATTTCGGTTTCCAAGGATGTGCATTAATTGAATATCCAGCTATCATTATTATAAAAAACAGTAAATATTTTTTCATTGTCAACTGTATAGAATTTTTCAAAAAGAATAATAATGTAAATATGAAACTTAAATTTTGAGTAATTATTAAACATTATTAGAAAGTACATTTCTTTTTATCACCCCAATAATTATTTCTAATACCCTACAAGTACTGTAATATACATTTTATCTTCTATTATATTTCATTAAAAATCATTACCTTAAATGTAAATTGTATATTCATCGATCATGAACATTAAATTAATGCTCAGGAGTAATAGATATAGTAAATTTATAGCTACCCTCTTCATCTTCCTGAGTTTAATTACAAAGGCTTCAGATATATTCGGTCAGGAATCTACCTATAATAATTATACTGGAACATGGCTCGATGACGGAAGCTGGATTGATGGAACTTCACCCGGACTCTCCATTAATGGTTCTAATTTGGATATTTTTGGTAATATTAGTCTTACTGGTAACTTTGATCTAAATAATGGGCTTATATATATTTATGATACGTTAATTGTTAATGGCAATTTTACCCTCCTTAATAATGGTGACTTGTCTATTAGTGATGAAGGAATTTTGATAATATTTGGTAATTACACTTCCTATAACCAAGTACAGGTTAGTACTGGAGGTTATTTTATTGTTACAGGAGAGTTTGAAATGCAAGGTTCAGATGAGCAGGGGTCGTTCGATAATAATGGGACAGTTTTTATTTTTGATGATGATCCTGATATCAAAAGTGGCGAAGGATATATCGACTTACAATGTGCCGATTCAAGTGATTTTCCCGACAGTTGTGGGTATGGCAATGAATACGATATAATTGATGATCCGATAAATGAATTTTTTGAGGAAGTACAATGTCCAGCATCCGATATCACAGCCCCAACAGTAGCTTCATGCCCTGCCGATATCAATGTCATTGTCGATGAGGGTACCTGTGGTACCGTGGTCACCTATACCGCGCCTACTTTCGATGATAACTGCGATGGCGCAGGACTATCTGGCACCCAGACAGCAGGCTTTGCCTCAGGGGCTACCTTCACCGTGGGTATTACAACCGTCACCTTCCAGTATACCGATGCTGCCGGTAACGGCCCTGCCTCCTGTTCGTTCGATGTTACGGTAGATGATAATGAGGTTCCTTTGATTCAGTGTCCGGAAAATATTTCACAATGTGCCGATGATGTTATAGGAGCAATTGTTACTAACCTTCAACCTCTTTCAATCTCTGACAATTGTACTTCACCTTCCAATTTACTGGTCTCCTTTATAATTTCCGGAACGACAACCGGTTCAGGAGCAGACGATGCAAGCGGCACATTTTTTAATAACGGCGTATCGACACTTGAATATACCGTAA